>NZ_HF986769.1:45486-53274 GCF_000431195.1 Prevotella sp. CAG:255
ACAAGAAAGGCCGAACCGCTCTTGGTCTGGTCGCCCAATCCCTGCAGGGCCAAGGAGAACTGTGTGGGATAGATAATAGACATGAAGAACGACACGGCAAGCATGGCATAAATGCCTACATGTCCGCCAAAAGCGCAGATAACGCCACACAGGATTATCAGCAAGATTGAATATACCATAAGCATGTGCGACGGCTTAAACTTTATCATCAGCGCCGTGCCCACCCAGCGGCCTACCAGAAACGCCAGCATGTAGAAGCCGAAGAACGTTGTGGCTGTGGCCTCATCAAGTCCGGCATACACACAGCAGTAAACGAGGAAGAGGCTGTTGATGGCCGTCTGTCCGCCGTTATAGAAGAACTGTGCGATGACGCCCCAGCGCAGGTGTGAATGTCTAAGCACGGAGAAGTCGATAAGCTTGCCTTCGCCGCGGGCCTCGCCCGACTTGCTTTCATCTGCTATTTTAGGAAATTTCGTAAACACGAATATCAGCGCCACGACAATCAGCAGCGTGCCCAGAAGCAAATACGGCAGACGCATCGATTCGGTCTCATGCTGAATGTAGGCCTCCCAGCCGCCTTCATAGCTCAGGGGCAATGTCTCACGCGTGTAATTATTGCCGCTCAGCACCAGCTTGCTCAAGAACATGGCTGAGATAAACGCGCCAAGACCGTTGAACGACTGGGCCAGGTTAAGACGCCTTATTGACGTCTCCGGCTTGCCCAATACTGTTACATAAGGATTGGCAGCCGTCTCAAGGAAGCACATGCCCGTGGCTATAATGAAGAAGACACACAGATAAACCCAGTATGACTTGATCATAGCAGCCGGGAAGAACAGGAAGCCGCCCAGCGAGGCAAGGCACAAGCCAAAGATGATGCCGGCCTTGTAGCTGTAACGCTTCATGAACATGGCTATTGGTATAGGGAAGATAAAGTAGGCCAGCCAATAAGCCGTCTCTGTAAACGAAGCCTCAAAAGTGTTGAGCTCGCAGGTCTTCATCAGCTGCCTTATCATCGTCGGCAGCAGATTGCTGCTTATCGCCCATAGAAAAAACAGGCAGAATATCAGCGACAAAGGCACTATATAGCTATTTTTTTTCATAACGACATCATATTATTTACTCCGACATATTCTTTACGTATGGCAGATCAGGCAGGTTGTTGAAGCCATAGAACTTTTCAGCATTCTCGCCGAGGAACAGTCTTTTTTCCCTGTCTGTCAGGTCATTGGTCTTCAGGATAAAGTCATAAGACATCTTATAGGTTATGGCCGTTATGGTGCGCGGATAGTCTGATCCCCACATCAGCTTGTCGGCACCAACCATGTCTATGGCCTCCCTGATAGCCCTGACGGCTCCGTTAAAGGGATAGAACTCTTTGTTGAACAGCCATGTTATGCCGCCCGACTCTATCATCACGTTGTCGTTAAGGGCGAGTTTTATCTGGTCTTCCCAGCCCGGGGCGGTAACCATGCCGAAATGTCCTATAGCAATCTTCAGGCGCGGACACTCCTCTATCACCTCCTTGATTTCGCCGTTCTGCAAGTTGTTTTCAGCCAGACACAACGACAGGATGACGCCCTTGTCCTCCATCAGATGAAACATCTTCATCATTTCGGGAGAATTCAGGTTTACTCTTCCGTCGCTCAATATCAGCCTGTGGCCAGGTATGGCAATACCCTTGAAGCCGCTATCGATAAGCGAAGCTGCCGTGTCATAGAATCCGGGCTTGAAGTAATCGCACATGCCGAACACAAAGAAGCGTTCGGGATAGTCGCTCTTCACCTTTGCCAGATAGTCGTTCTGTATGCCGTCGATAAACTCCTGCACGACAACAGCTCCGCCCACCTGTGCGTAGTTCATGTTAGAGAGGAACACCTCGGCGCTGTTTACGCCGTCTATCATAAACGGCGGAACCATCTGCACCTCTTCCGTAAGAAAGAACGACCGGCCATTCGTCAATGTCCTGACCGGCATTCCGTTCCAAGAAGTATCCTGGCGCAGCCACAAATGTGAATGCGCATCAATAATTTTATAGTCCATTCTGCCCTGCAATATTATGTGTTAGCCCAGCGCACACGCATCTGGTCGCCAATTATCTTCTGTACTTCCTCAACCAAGCTGCTGTCCATCGGCGAATTTACATAGTCGATGTTCTTCAGCACATTCTGAGGATTAGCCGAGCTGAACAGCGTGGTGGCAATGCGCGGATTGCTTGTAGAATACTGCACGGCGAGCTTTTCTATCGGATAACCGTGTTCTGTGCAGTAGTCAGAAGCACGCATGCAAGCCTCCTTAAGAGCCACCGGAGCCGGATGCCATGCCGGTGCGCCGCGCTGCGACAACAGTCCCATCGAGAACGGCGAAGCATTTATTATGCCCACATTGTTTGCCTCAAAGAAGTCGAGATAGTCGAGCAGCATCTCGTCGTTGAGACTGTAATGGCAGAAACACAACACAGACTCAACTGTTCCGGCCGGAACATGTTCTATCACCCATTTAAGGTTTTCGGGCTGCAGGTCGGTGATGCCCACATGCTTCACCACTCCTTCCTCGCGGAGCTTCACCAGTGCGGGCAGAGTCTCGTTGACAACCTGATTGAGGTCGGCAAACTCAACATCATGAACATTAATCAAGTCGATGTAGTCAATGTTGAGGCGCTCCATGCTCTCGTAGACACTGTCGGTTACGCGCTTGGCAGAATAGTCCCAGGTGTTGACGCCGTTCTCACCGTAGCGTCCCACCTTTGTCGAAAGATAATATCTGTCGCGCTGTATTTCCTTCAAGGCTTTTCCCAATACCATCTCGGCCTTGTAATGACCGTAATATGGAGATACGTCTATAAAGTTAATTCCGTTGTCAACTGCCGTATGGACTGCTTTTATGCCCTCTGACTCGCGTATGTCATGAAAGACGCCGCCTAAAGAAGAGGCGCCAAAGCTGAGATTAGACACACGCATTCCTGTTTTTCCTAATTCATTGTAGATCATAGTAGAAATATTTATATCTTACGATATGACGCAAGGCAATGGAAAATGTCATATTAAAATTGTTTAAATTATTATGTCTTTCTTCACTCAACCTGCCAAATCATGCCTTTTTAAGCACTTTCAGCCACCGCATCACAGGCATGGCCACACCTTATATATACACGAATAAAGCCATAATACGCATGTCAATGCTTACATTTTTGACAAAAATTATAGGTTGTATCCATAGATTTTCAAGAAAAAGAACGTATATTTGCACATCGCTTGTGAGCGAAAACCGCATGGCGCGGATTATCTCTCCGCAGACAGGCTTCCATCAGGAATACTTTACTAAACACATCGTCATGTTCGAAAAATGAACATCCGGATTAAGAATCATGGTTACATACGCTGAAAGGCAAGAAAATATCATCCGTCAAAAATCCGAGTTTTAATATCAAATCACGAAGTGGTCATTATGTTCAATTTTGTAAATTTGCGCAGTCAAAATAATCAAAATATGAAAAGTATACTTGACGGACGTCCCGCATTGAAGAAAGAAATTGACAAAGTGGCTGAAGTAGCCGGTTATCTTTGGCAGAAGGGATGGGCTGAAAGAAACGGAGGAAACATTACAATAAACATCACAGAGCTGGTTGACGACGAAATAAGACAGATGCCGGCCATAAGTGAAGTGAAGCAAATAGGAGTAACGCTGCCTCATCTTAAAGGCACATACTTCTTCTGTAAAGGAACAAACCGCAGAATGCGCGACTTGGCCCGCTGGCCAATGGAGAACGGAAGCGTAATCCGTATACTTGACGACTGCGCAAGCTATGTGATCATAGCCGACAACGTGGTTAATCCTACGAGCGAGCTGCCTTCGCATCTCATGGTGCACGACCATCTGATTGAGAAAGGCTCTCCTTACCGCGCATCGCTGCACACTCACCCGATTGAGCTTGTTGCAATGACACACATACGCAAGTTCTTGGGCAAAGACGTGCTAACGAAGCTGCTTTGGAGCATGATTCCGGAGACAAAGGCTTTCTGTCCGCGCGGATTGGGCATCATTCCTTATCAGTTGCCCAGCAGCGTTGAGCTTGCAGAAGAAACTGTAAGACAGCTTGACGACTACGACGTGGCAATGTGGGAGAAGCACGGAGTGTTTGCCATCGACAACGACATCATGCAGGCATTCGATCAGGTTGACGTGCTGAACAAGAGCGCCCTGATATACATCGCTGCCAAGAACATGGGCGAAGAGCCTGAAGGCATGAGCGACGAGCAGATGGCTGAAATGTCTAAGGCATTTAACTTGCCTAAATAAAGTTTGAATAAAAATCTTATCATTCTCAGATAATATTAGTTTAAGAGTCTATTTAGACGGCGGAATCCTGATGCTGTGAAGCATTGGGATTCTGTTATTTTATGGGGTTTCAATATCAGGCAGGACCATATTTGCGGCTGAATAGACATGCTGACACACCATAAAATTAAACCCCAATCGGCATCAAGCCGCCATAGCTTTATCTATTTTTGGCATTCATACTTTCAGCCCGTCTTTATGTTCACTTTTTCTTGACATAGCCTGCCATTCCTGCGAAAAATCTAACTAAAATCCACTCAATATAAAGCAAAAATACAGACTGAAAACTAATAACGATTTGGATTGAAACCATAGACCAACAGGACGTAGCTACATAAAAGCTTATGTTACGGCTGATTTTACAGAGACGATTATTCACACCTCATGACGGCAGACTTATCCTGAAACAGCAAGATTTGTAAAAGACGGCATTCTGCCCTGTAAAAGGTGGCTTTTTACAGGCTGATATGCGGCTTTTTACATTGCGAAAAGCCACATATTGCATGCCATGAAACAGCACTGATAAATACAAGAAGTTTTTTAAGCCAAATCAGACCACTTGCGTTATACAGCCAAACAATATATTTTTTCAGAAAAAACTCGTCACTCATCACATCTGCACGCAACCCTCTGACAGACAGAGACATAACGTGTGACGAGTTGAATAAGCAAAACGTCACCAAACATCACGCCCAAGCAAGGCAGGTGATATATGGTGACGTTTTACAGCTGCAACTCATCACGCCACAAGTCAGTAAAAATCAACAAGTTACACGCTGATGTGACGAGTGATGAGTTTTCAGGAAAAACTTTTTTACCTTATTTGCGTCATTCGCCCGACTCACTTCAACAGCTGGGGAAGGAACGAAGACACAACAAGTATGATAATGCCGGCCACGAGCACGGCGATGGTCTTCTGCGAACAGCCTTTCCACTCTTTCAGTATTATTCCCCATACATTGCTGAAGGTTACGTTGAGGGCCATCAGTATGCACCATGAGAATGTGAGCAGCACGGGCGAATCGGTCAGGAATCCCTTGCCAAGGCTAAGACCGAAGAACTGGCTGTACCACAGCAGTCCGGCAAGGGCGCAAAACACGATGTTGTTAAGATAAAGGCTTGTCTGCGAATAGTCGCCCCATGTGCGGTTCTTGCCGTTCTGGTAGAAACAGTATACCGCATTGGTGACAAAGCCGCCCAGCGTAACGAGGAACGTTGCGGGCAGCGTGCGGAACATCGGGTCGGTGGCGTCGCCGAAGTTGAGATGCTCGCCAAAGCCGAGACCTATGCTGAAGCATGCGCTCATAAATCCTGCAAGCAGCGCAACGATGATACCCTTGGTGAAGTTGAAGTCCTTAACGGCCTTCTTCTTCTCTTCGTCACTGAGCGACTGCGACTTCATGTTGCCTGCCACGCCAATAACGCCAATACCTATCAGCGTAACCACCACGCCTACGATAACGGGCATCGTAAGGTCTTGTGTGTTGCCGGTAAATATGGGGGTGAGTATGGTTCCGAGTCCGGCGCATGTGCCGAGAGCAATGCTCTGTCCGAGAGCCACTCCGAGATAGCGCATAGAAAGGCCGAACGTAAGGCCGCCGATGCCCCACAGTACGCCAAAGAACATTGTCCACAAAGCCGCCACGGGGTCTGCCATATACACTTCAGCGAGACTGTGGCCTGAAGGCACTGCCAGCAAGGCGCCGAGCAGCGGGAACACGAGCCACGCAAAGACACCCTGCACAAGCCAATAAGACTCCCAGCTCCATTTCTTTATTTTGTTGATGGGCACATAACAGCTCGACTGGCAGAATGCGCCCACAGCTATTATTATCAGTCCTATTATTATTTCCATCAGAAGAAACTGAAAAGATTATAAACTATGGATTATTAATTAAAAAAGAGTTGAGAAATATTTCTCGATTCTCAACTCTTTTCATTTGTCTTTCTGTCTACTATATTAACCTCTTTTTGATGTTACGTCTTTTTCATACTGCTCTACGTCGGCAATGAAAGCCTGACCAACAGGCACATTGTTGCGCAGACAGAACTCGTCGTAAACAGCGTTCCACGGAAGAGCCTTAGCCTCCTCGAGCAGAGCCAGACGCTCAAAGCCCTTGCCCTCGTCTTCGTACTTGCGCAGTGTTGCCAGCGGCTCGAGCAGAGCGCGCAGCATGCACTTCTGTGCGGCACGGCTACCAACGACATAAGCACCTATGCGGTTGATTGAAGCGTCGAAGTAGTCGAGGCCATAGTGTACGCGGTCGAGAGCACCTGCACGTACAATCTCGCTGAAGAGGTCGAGTGTCGGGTCGTCCATGATTGTAACGTGGTCTGAGTCCCAGCGGATCGGACGGCTTACATGCAGCATCAGCTCAGGCACATAGAGCAGCATGGCCGAAACCTTGTCGGCAACGCTCTCTGTAGGATGGAAGTGGCCTGTGTCGAGTGTTATCATCTTGTTGTTCTGCGCAGCGTAAGATGTGTAGAAGTCGTTTGAGCCTACAGTATAGCTTTCAAGACCTATACCGAACACCTTGCTCTCTATGCAGTCCTTCATGTTGTCATATTTTGTTGCGAAGATCTGGTCGAGA
Organism: Prevotella sp. CAG:255; assembly: GCF_000431195.1. Lineage (NCBI taxonomy): Bacteria > Pseudomonadati > Bacteroidota > Bacteroidia > Bacteroidales > Prevotellaceae > Prevotella > Prevotella sp. CAG:255. The sequence continues at coordinate 52,419 of NZ_HF986769.1, forward strand.
GAGTCTTTAAGCAGTTCGCGGTATTTCAGCTTGTTCACTGTCATGTCCTTGCTTCCGTCATGCACCCAGAGGTTCATGATACAAGGATCGCCCTGCGCCTTACCCATTTCCTCGGCAATGGCACGGCAACGCTTTGTGTGCTCAATCCAGAAGTTGCGTATGCCTTCGTCAGGATTTGCCAGAGAAAGGTTGCCGCTCTTTGGGTGAGAGAATGAAGTAGAGTTGAAGTCGAGCTTCATGTTGTTCTCCTTACCCCACTCTATCCAGCTTGCAAAGTGCTTAGGCTCAACCTGGTCGCGGTCGACAGCCTCGCCCTTGAAGTCGCCGTATATTTCATGAAGGTTCAGACGGTGAGTTCCGGGGATGAGCGACTTAGCCTTTATTATGTCAGCTCTCACTTCGTCTATGTTGCGTGCGCGTCCGGGATAGTTACCGGTTGTAGCGATACCGCCGCTCAGCGAACCTGTAAGGTTCTCGAATCCGATAACGTCATCTGTCTGCCAGCAATGCAGGCTGAGATGAAAGTCCTGCATCTGATTCAACACCTTCTCTGTATCAACGCCAAGCTCGGCATAGCGCTCTTTGGCTATCTCGTAAGCCTTATTTATCATTTCTTCTTTCATAAGTTATAAGTTTTATAATTTTTTGGTTTATTCGTTTTATTATTTATTTTCTTTTGACTCTACCACCTTCAGGTATTTCTCGTAAGCAGCATCCCACTCTGCCTTGTCCTTAGGCTCGAAGCGCTTCATGCTCACGCTGTCGGCTATGATGCGGCGCATGTCGAAGATATCCGCAACGGCTCCGGCAGCCTTAGCCTGGAGCATGATGTTGCCAAGAGCGGTGCATTCCTGCG
>NZ_HF986769.1:53292-65252 GCF_000431195.1 Prevotella sp. CAG:255
GCGGTGCATCCCTGCGGACCGGCAAGCACGGTGACGCCTGTGGCGTTGGCCGTAAACTGGTTGAGATACTCGTTGAGCGAGCCGCCACCGATAATATGAAGAGTGTTTATCGGGAACACCGACATTTCTTTAAGATAGCCGAACACCTGACGGTAACGCAGCGCCAGACTGTCGAGTATGCAGCGGCATATCTCGGCATAGCCTTCGGGTACGTGCTGACCTGTCTCTGCGCAATACTGCTTTATGGCAGCCTGCATGTCGGCAGGATTGGCAAACATCTCGTCGTCGGGGTTTATGATGCTCTGAAAGGCAGTGACCTTCATTGCGTCTGCCAGCAGCACGCCATAGTCAGACGGAGCCTCGTCGCCCCACTCCTTGCGGCAGCGCTCAAGCAGCCACATGCCGCAGATATTCTTAAGGAAGCGTGTAGTGCCTTCCACTCCGCCCTCATTGGTGAAGTTCAGCTCATAGCTGCGTCCGTTAATTATGGCGTCCTTGGTCTCAATGCCCATAAGGCTCCATGTGCCGCTGCTGAGATAGGCAAACTTCTCGTCGGCAGCAGGTACGGCAGCCACGGCACTTGCCGTGTCATGACCGGCAACGGCTATCACCGGCACGGGACCAAGCCCTGTCATCTTCTGCACCTCATCAGTGAGCACGCCTATCCTGTAGCCGGGAACAACCATCTTGCCAAACTTGCCGCGCGGAAGTTCGAGACTCTCGAGCAGCATCCCGTCGAGCTCTTTCGTAACCGGATTGAGCATCTGGCTTGTTGAAGCTATGGTATATTCGCAGACAGCCTCGCCCGTGAGCATCCAGCTGAGCGCATCAGGCATGAAGAGTATCTTCTCGGCATTCTTCAGAGCCGAATTGCCGTCGCGTTTCATGGCATAAAGCTGAAACAGCGAATTGAAGTTCATAAACTGTATGCCTGTGGCGCCATACACTTTCTCCTTTGACACTTTCTTTTCGAAATACTCCTCCATCGCACCAAACGTATGAGGGTCGCGATATGAGAACGGATTGCGCAGCAACGCGCCGTCGTCGCCCACACATACGAAGTCGACGCCCCACGTGTCGATGCCGATGCTGGTTATCTCGACGTTACGTTTTGCCACAATCTTCAAGCCTTTTATTATCTCGAAATAAAGAGCGTAAATATCCCAGTAAAAATGTCCGCCGGTCTCTATCAGGTTGTTAGGAAAGCGTGTAATCTCCTCTAACTTTATCTTACCGTCTGAAAGAGTGCCGACGATAGTCCTGCCGCTTGTAGCTCCAAGGTCGACAGCAAAGAAACATTTTGAATTGCCCATTTAGTATATTAGTATGTTTTTAGCGTATTAAATTAATTTCTGCAAAGATAAAGATTATTTCAAATAAGTGAATATAACAATTTGATTTTTAGACAATAAGATTTGAGAATAAAACTTAGCTTAACATTATGAAAGCATCTGTGCATCACTTCTTTGCAAACGTTTTCGTAAGGACAAGCAAATCGTCCCGAGGGCAAAATCACGGCTCACGGAACGGACAGACATATTGTTACTGCCGACGGGATGACTCACGGCACAAAAAGACAAAGATGAAGAAAACAAGCATAACAACACGTCACAAAAAGGCAGAAAACAGGACCAGATTATAACACAAACAAAGTATTTTTCGGTAAATATTTTATTGGAGTAGAAAATAATTACTAAATTTGCACGATAATATGAACTAATCTTAAATAATTAAAAATGTCAACTTTAACATTAGCTATCGTAACCGTATTTATCATCGGTTATCTGTGTATTGCCCTCGAAAGCTTCACCAAGGTGAACAAGGCTGCCATTGCGCTGCTTATGCTGGTGGGCTGCTGGACAATATTTATGTTCGATCCGGGAAGCTACCTGCCCGGTGTTGCCGGCGATAAGATATCGCTTGCTGTAAATGAAATAATTGAGAAGCATCTGGGAAGCACTTCTACCACACTGTTCTTCCTTATGGGTGCAATGACCATCGTTGAGGTGGTTGACCAGAACGGCGGCTTCAACTTCGTCCGCGACATGATGAAGACGAAGAACAAGAAGACTCTCTTGTGGCGAATAACGTTCATGACGTTCTTCCTTTCGGCCATCCTCGACAACCTGACGACCAGCATCGTTATGATAATGATTCTGCGAAAGCTGATTCAGGAACGTAAAGACAGACTCATATATGCGTCGCTCGTGATTATAGCGGCCAACTCAGGAGGTGCCTTCTCGCCTATTGGTGACGTTACGACAATCATGCTGTGGAACAAAGGTCTGATAACGGCTGCAGGAGTTATAAAGGAACTTATTGTGCCGTCGCTTGTTTCTGTGGCTCTGCCTGCCTACCTGCTGTCGCTGTCGCTCAAAGGCGAAATAGCTGTTCCGGCAATAGCCGGAGGCAAGACGGCTGAGACCAACGAACTGACAAAGAGACAGCGCAAGACAGTGTTCCTCATCGGTGTGGGCGGTCTTATCTTCGTTCCTATATTCAAGTCGATAACTCATCTGCCTCCGTTTGTTGGCATATTGCTGGTGCTCGGCGTGCTGTGGACCGTAACCGAACTTTTCTATCGCCATCTGCACAAAAATGAGGAGAGGGGTGCAATGCAGAAAAGAGTTGTAAACATCCTTTCACGCATCGACATGAGCACCATTCTGTTCTTCCTCGGCATACTTATGGCTGTTGCCTGTCTTGAGACAATAGGCGTGCTGGCCACTCTGGGCGAAGGCCTCAACACAACATTCAACGGCAACCATTATATCGTAACAGGCATTATCGGCGTGCTGTCGAGCATCGTTGACAATGTGCCTCTCGTAGCAGGATGCATGGGTATGTATCCTATTGCCGAAGTGGGCGACATGGCACAGGACGGCATATTCTGGCAGCTCTTGGCCTACTGCGCCGGTGTGGGCGGCTCTATGCTCATCATCGGATCTGCTGCAGGCGTTGTTGTCATGGGTCTCGAAAAGATTACTTTCGGCTGGTATATGAAGAGGATTTCTCTTATAGCATTTGCAGGATACATGGCCGGAATATTGATCTATTGGGTAGAAAAGACATTCATCGGACTATAACATAGTCATCCGTCGATAACGGCACGCATCTCATGACGTAACCGTGCATGGGGTGCACAAAATACAAAAAAAGAGGAAATGCATCATAAGCGTGCATTTCCTCTTTTTATATATCCACTTGCTCTGCCTAGGCAGAATTTATCCCCCAGCCGGTCATATAAAATTTCCGTTTTGACATTGAGCAGATTGTCATGGAACGGGCATATAATAAAAAGGTATGCCGCAATAAAAAATCGGCCATTAGACATTGATTATGACTAATGACCGATTCTATTCTAAAGAGCCTTCTGCCGCACTGTCATCTTGTGCCGGCTCTATATTCGCTTGGTTTACAGCCTATCTTCACCTTAAACTTACTTGAAAAATAGTCGGGCGAATCAAAGTTGAGCCTGTAGGCAATCTCCTTTATACTCATGTCTGTGGTAGACAGCAATTCCTTTGCACGCTGCAGGCGCAGGTCCTGCTGATAAAGCGCCGGCGACATGCCGGTGTATTCCTTGAACAGCTTGCGGAAGTTAGAATAGCTTGAGCCAAGTTCTGCCGCAATCTCCTGCACCGTTATCTTCGACTCCACACCCTCGCGTATGCGCAGGCGTGCCTTGTTTATCATGTCTACGTATCCGCCGCGGCGGTTAAGTTCCATGTTGCGTTCAAGCGCATACATGTGGCCGAGCAGATTGTTCACGATGCCGGCAAGTATCTGCTGCGAATAGGCAGCCTCCTCCTTTGCAGCCTTTATGGCCGAGTTATACAGATAAACGATGTCGCCGCTGAAGCCTACATGATATACGGGCTTCTCGAGCGACAGGAAGTTGTAGCGCATACGGTCGTCCATGTTGCGGCCCTTGTAGCCAATCCAATAGCTCTTCCAGAACACTCCCGGCAGAGGATGATACGTATGCCACTCTCCCGGAAACAGCAAGAAGATATCACCGGCCTTGATATGAACATTCCTTACATGCTCCGACGAGAATATGCCCTCGCCTTCTATAAGATAGAGCATCTGATATTCATCAAGCACGCGGCCGCGCTCAACATCAAAAAAATATCCGTCGCCATGCCCCTTGGTAGGATAGTCCTCGTCAGGGCCCACTTCGTCGTATCCCACAGTATTTACGACAAGTCCCCATTGGGCGTCACGGTCGTTAGCTACTAAATATTTACTGTCCTGCATGCGTCAATTTATTCTCAGTTAATTACATACTGCAAATGTTTCATGGGATGTCCGCCCCAGGTGTTGTTGCCTACGAACTTGAATCCCACCCTGCCATAAAGTTTCTCAGCCTTCGGATTCCCGGTGTCTACGAGCAGTCCTACAGCAGGCAGCCCCATGCCCTTGGCCTTTTCGATAACGGCATTGAGCAATACGGTTGCCACGCCCTTGCCACGGCAGTTTTCAGGTACGGCTATGCTGTCGATATACAGCTCACCTGGCCCTGTCTCGTCAGCTATATTGCTGAAGTCGCGGCCGAAGTTGTCATTCATGGCCTTGACAAAAGCCTTGCGCAAGTCGTGCAGATGTCCGCCATCGTAAGACACGCACATACCGCAAACTCCGCCGTCCTCGTCTATAGCCACCATGGTGTTCTTATAGCTGTACTGCGAATCTTCCGAAAGCACGAGTTCTGTCATCACACGCTCAAAATCATCGAGAGTGTGGTCAGGACCGACAAAATACTGGCAACATTCATAATTCATTGCCTGCATTATCAGTCTTGCTATCGAAAGAGCCTGAAATTTCTGAGCTGATTGTATTTCCATTGCAAAAGATTAGATTATATCATTCGTTGCAAAAATACTGAAAATAATACAATCTACAAAATCTATTACTCAAAATCAGCCGGCGCTTAATATTTATAGCGTATTATTCTTCTTTTTTCAGTGTTACAAGCACTTTGTCAATACGCGCACCGTCCATGTCGACAATCTCGAGATTGAACCCGTTCCATTCGGCACGCTCGCCCGACTGCGGTATATGCTTCAGCTGCTCTATTATCAGTCCGGCCAAGGTGTTGTAGTTCTGTTCGCCGTCGTACAGGTCTTCTTTGTCAAAATAAGACAGGAAGTCGTAAAAAGAGCACTGTCCGTCAACAAGCCAGCTCGCAGCGTCTTCACGCTCTATGATGTCAGGTTCGTTGTTCACCTCGTCTATAGTTCCTACAAGGCCCTCAAGGATGTCTCTCAGAGTGATTACGCCCTGAAAGCTTCCGAACTCGTCGCAGATAAAGGCCTGTGTAAGGCGTTTCTCCTTCATCTGTTCGAGAGCCTTATACACGCTCATGTTCTCGTAGAAATAAACAGCCGGACGCATTATCTCCTTCAGGTTGAGAGTGCTTGCGTCGAGCCTGAAGATAAGATCCTTAAGCGACACCACGCCCACGATGTTCTCCAGACTGTGGTCTATCACGGGATACGACTCATAGAGGTCGTCGTTGAGCACTTGTCTTATCTCGTCCTTAGTCATGTTCACGTCGAGCGTAACCACCTCTGAGCGGTGTGTCATAAGCGAATTTACCTTAAGGTCGCCAAGCATGAACACGCGCTCAACGATGTCCTGCTCAACTTCCTGCACCTCGCCGTCTTCCTTACCTTCCTGAACGATCGACTTTATATCCTCCTCTGTAACCTTGCTCTCCGCATTCTTAACGCCGAGCAGATTGACTATTGCCTCTGTGCTCTTTGACAGAATCCATACGAACGGACTGGCTATGAGCGACAGCACATACATAGGGCGCGATATTACCTTTGACACGCGCTCGGCAACGCTCATGCCTATGCGCTTTGGAACAAGCTCGCCAAGAATTATCGTCAGATATGTAACAATGACTACTATTATTGTCTGTGCCACGGGATAGGCCCATGATGCCGACATACCGGCATGCTCGAGCACGTCAGCAAACTTGCCCGATATGGCCGAACCCGAATAGATACCTGTGAGAATGCCGATAAGCGTGATGCCTATCTGTACGGTGGATAAAAACCGGTCGGGGTCGTTGGCCAGCCTGAGGGCAGTCTTTGCGCCCTTGCTCCCCTTCTTCTCGTCGTTTGTTAATGTTACCTTTCTCGCTGATATAACTGCTATCTCGGACATTGAAAATATTCCGTTGAAAAATATCAATAGCAGAATAATTATAATTTCTTCCATTAATGGTTTAAACCGTATTGTTTCAGTTGCAAAGATAATGCATGTAAAGTTAATTTCAAAATAAATAGGCACATTTTATTTAAATTGAAATACATTATGTGAGTGAAGAGATAAGAGTGAAGAGCGAAGTTTTCAAATGTTATGCCAATTTACATCTGTACAACATCTTACAATACAACATTTGAAATGACCGGCATCTAACCTTATTCCTTCACTCTTATCTTTCACTCCTATCTCTTCACTTCTCAGAACGTCGGTGCTCAGAACGTCGGTGCTCAGAACGTCGGTGTATTCACCGGCTTGTTTTTAACCGTTGGCAGTGTCTGATTATTTATCTTCTTTCCTGCCGCGAAGTTCCATGTAACAAACAGCACTACGTGCGAATCCGGTGTAAGCAAAGTGCGTCTCTTCTCCCAGCCTTCACCGAACATTGTAAGTTTTTTTGTGTTGTAGAGTATGTTTTCGTACAGAAGGCTCACGTTCATCTTTCCTTTCATCAGCGACACATATCCGCTTACGTCCATTTTGAACCTCGCGTTCTCATCATAACTTTCAGTCCTGTTTTTGCTCGATGCTGTCATATTGAGCGTAAGTCCTAAATACTTGTTTATCTTGAAGTCGTTGTTGCTTCTGAACGTAAAAGTTCCGTGGTTAATCTTATTCTCGCCGCTGCGTGAATGTCTGTATAGATATGCAATACTGGTATTGGTGTGCCAGAAGCTGAATATACGCCCCGTATAGTTCATCGTGAGCGACTGCTGCATGCTGTAGGCAGAGTTTTCAGGCCTGGTGTAATACACGCCCGGGCGGTTTTCGTCCTTATGCATTATTACGCTCACAATGTCGCTTCCGTAGCTCATGCTATATGAGAAAGATAAACGTCTGTTTAAAGAGAAATACAGTTCTACATCGTCATACACTTCCTTTTTAAGATCCGTGTTGCCTATGCTGTAGAGGTCGTCTCCCTGCCATGTCACGTTAGGAATACGGTAGCCGTAGTTGGGCAGATAGAACATGCGGCGGTAGCTGATGTTCAAATATCTCATCTTGTTTTCGTCAATGGTCCACTGTCCTGACAGCGAGGGGCATATTCCGTCCTGCCATCTCTCAAAGTTGTTTGAACTGTCAAGATAATCCTTGTATTTCTCGTTCGTTCCGCTGTATCTCATCCCAAACTTCAAGAACAGCGACTTGCTCGGTATCAGGCTATATTCAGCCCATGCAGAATAGTAATCCTGATTCAGACAAAACTTGCCGTCTTCTATATATGACATCGTCTTTGTGCCGCGGTTGTTGTTCATGTTGGACATATAGTAATACTCAAGGCCGGCTGTCAGGTTCATATTGTCGTTAAACTTGAAATGGGCGTATGGTGATACAGTCACAAAGTCGATGTCATAGTTCTGCCTGGCATTGTCAAACATCCCGTTTGTGTTATATTCCTGACCGTTGTCATATTTGTTTTTTGAATAGTCTATACGCATGTTCAAGAAGTTTTCACCTCCGTTGCCCAATCCCTTGCGGTATTGTGTGCCTATGCTGTATGCACGGCTGATTGGCTCTGCCTTTATATCAAGAGTGTCGTTTCCGCTAATGCTGTTCTTTGACGTTCTGTTCCAGCTTGCCGACACTCCGCCGTACAGGTCTATCCTGTCTGTCTTGTTGAAGGCGTATCTCAGAGACAGGTTGTCGCCAAAAATCCTGTATCTGGTTGTGTTGTGCTTATATGTGTAAGAGTCGTCGCTGCTGTTATATTCCTTTGTGAGGATGTCAGGATATTTCCCGTACTCAAAGGCCGTCAGATAGTTGTTAAGCGTAAATTTTCCCTTGGTGTAAAGCAGGTTCAGCCTCGGCGATTCGCCGTACAGATCCTCGGTGTTCATACCTCCGTATACGGTTGCCGAGCCTATGAGGCCTCCTTCTTGCCTAAGATGTATTTTCACCACTCCGCCCGTAGCCTTCTCGCCATACGAGCCGTCGGCAAACGGAATTATCTCAATGTCTTCAATCATTGAAGGCGGTATCGACTTGAGCTGGTCGAAACTTATCTTTCTGTCTTCCAGATAGATAAGGGTATTCTGCTTTCCGTTCAGGCTCAGACTGCTTTCCGTAACATCTATGCCGCGCACATATTTAAGAAAATCTTGTGTGCTCTTTCCCTTTGTCAGCGGATTTCCTTTCACTTTCACAATGGTTTCGCCCGTACGTTTCTGCCTGGTGTAGTTGGCCATCACGGTTATGCCTTCGAGCATCTCGGCAGAGTCGTCCATGCGTATATCCCCCAGGTCTGTATTGCCTTTCACGGTTATGTCGCTTATGTAGTCGGCAAGTCCGATATATGTTATCTTCAGCTCGTAATTGCCGTTGTCAAGGGCGCTGAACGAGAACACTCCATTGTCGTCAGCCACAGTCTGCCGTCTGAACGCACTGTCGCCGGCCATGGTTAAAGTTACACTTGCACGCATCACAGCCATGCCTTCTTTGTCTACAACACGGCCAGTCATGCCATACTTGTTTTCCTGAGCGCCCGAACCTACAGATATCAAGGCGAAAATTATGAAAAGCAGAAATCTCATATTATATATTTTTTGGTTTTACATAGCCCATGCCCCTTTTGAGTCAGAAAGGATATGGTTAAATATCTTAAGTCTTCGGTTATTAGACGTACACACATTGCCCTTTGTGACATCATAAACAACGTTTTTTCATGGAAAACTTGCAATGATGCCGGTTTGGCCTGCGCCGTAGTGGCGGCATATCATGCACTGCATGCTATGCCGCACTGCATCGAGTCGTATTGACGTTTGAGTTTAAATTTATTTCATTTATATTACACCACCCGAAAATCAAACTAATATTTACGGTTCATCAAGTTGATGTCATCCTGTATGTCCTTCACGATATTGTTATCCAGGTCTATTCTCTTCTTCTGGTTCTTTCTTATTGTCCATCTGAACAATATATAAGGATGAAAGACGTCTTTCTTGTTTAAGATTGACATTTCATACTCTTTGTCGCGTACACGCATCTTCGACTTGAGGTCCTTTGTAAGAAATTCTGAACCAACCGACAGTGATATATTTGGCGTGATGTTATACGACACAAAGATATTGCTTGTCGTAGGCGTAAGGTTGTGCTGTGCCGACACGTTCGTGTACGTGTAATTGGTATAGGCCACAGATCCGTAAAAGCCCCATTTGCCTAAAGTCTGAAACAGAAAGAGGTTGCCCATAAAGCTCTTCTTGGCATCTTGTCCTGGATAATATTCTACAAAATGCGTCAGGGTCGTACCTACGGTGGTATTTTTATATCTGTAGTTAAACAGGGCCGACAGATTGATATTTGAATAGTGGCCAAGGTTTTCAAATGTTGACGTATAGACACCGTTGTCGTCAACAAAACCTATATTCTCGTATCTGTCCGTTATATAGCAGTAGTTAAAATAGGCTCCTGCGTAAAATCCGTTTTTATAGTACGAGTATCTCAGCGAAACGCCGTGAGTTTCCTGTGGCTTTAGGTAAGGATTGCCAACGTTACGGCGAAGCGAGTCGGTCGACGTGTCATACGGATTCAGCATAGCCACGTCGGGCGCGGCGCTGTTCAGCGTATAGCCCAGTTGCAGGCTTCCTGCCTTTTTCATGTTCCATGTAAACGCTGACGACACATAAGGGCGATAATAATGGTCTGACACTCCGGCCGACTTGCGCCAGATGCCCTCATATCCGAGCGAAACCATATACATAAAATTCTTTATCATTCCGTTTGCCGATGCATACAGAAACTCGCTCCATTCATTATGACGGTAGACGGGAAGCATGCCGTATTTTTCGCTGAGCTTGTCGTTTATGTAGGTTGTCGCATTTCCAAACGTAAGCGATGTCTTGTCGTTTACGTCCCATGTAAATTCGCTCGTCTGCGACACAGTGTTCTTGCGTGTGCTGAAGTCCGTCATGTCCTTCCATGTCTCTGCCGGATATATGTCGGTTGTGTTGTTTCTCAGATTATTATAATTATACGTGCCCGTAAGATAATTCTCAAGCATCATCTTGTCGTTTATCGTATGTCTGTAGAACAGTGTGCCTGAATATACCCTTGACAGACTTTTCGACTTATAGTCGGAAGTCATGGCGTCATTGCCCGCATTTCCGTTAACAAGGTCAACGAACGTTCCGCTGCCCTCCGTCTCAGCGTGCGCGCTGTTGTTGTTTCCCTGGAAATAAGCTGCTAGATAGTCTTTTTCAGTCGGCTTGTATTTCAGCATCAAGGTATAGTCAAGCGTCTTGCTGCTCGACAGCGTCTTTTCGTTTATGTCCTTAATATAGCTGTTGCTTTTAGTCCAGATGCCGTTTTCTGATTTCTGGTCGTGTGTGTATTCAGGGCCGAAGTCGGCATAGACTGAAAACTTGCTGTTGCCAATCTCAATTTTTCCCCACGTTGAACCCCAGTAGTGCGGAAAATCATTGCGCAGGCCATACTCGTAAAACTGATACAAGGTCTTTTGCGGTTTCAGGCGTATGTCCAATATCTTCTGCACGCCCTCACGCATATATTTCGCATTCACTACATCTTTTATCTCCACATAGTCAATCCTCTTCGGGTCTATTGTCGTAATTCCTGAATTAACTTTTATTCCGTCAACAAGCACCAGCAGCTGTTTTCCGTCCATTGACTTCACCGTCTCTGTTATATAATTACTGATAATGTCGGGTACTTCCTGCAACGCCTTATACGGATTTCCGCTTTCACGCGCTTTCTTAGACAGGTAATATATATGGCCTGTTGCCGTGGTCACCCGGGGACGTTCGGTAGTAACCAGCACTGAGTCGAGCTGTATGTCTTTCTCACGCAGCACAAAGTCTTCGCTCAAATCCTCGGTCATGCTTATTTCTTTGTTTACCGATGAATATCCCAAGGCTGACAGCTCTATGTTATATGTATCAGGACTCAGGTTCTTTAAGGCAAATCTGCCTTTGGCGTCAGTAGACGCCAGCGCTACGATAGTGTCGTTCTTCAGCAGCATTATCTGTACATCTTTAAGAGGCGCACCCTTTTCTGTATTAATCTTTCCTGAAAAGGAAATCTGTGAATAGGTGCAGACAATGGCGTTAAGAAATAAGAGTATTAACAAGAATCTTTTCATAATATTAATATGTTACGATTAACGATTTACTTTCTTAAAGTTTTATGGTTTTTATTTTTATTCACATCTCCAGTCTTTTTGTGGCATCATCAATAACGTTTTACATGGCAACCTTGCAAGTTTGCCGAATCGCCCTGCGCCGTTACTTTCGCAAAACAACGGAAATTTTATAATAAAAACAAATTTTGGCAATTAAAAAAGTTCACAAAAAGTTCACAAGACTCTTTGCGAAAAGCTGCAAACTTCACAAAACTTCACAAACGTGTTTTTCATTAAATTTAGCTGTTCACAACAGCTCTACGGACGTACGTCTCATTAAGTTTCGTGCTGTGAAATCTTTTCACAAAGACTTCACAGACGTATTTTCTTCATGACGTAAATCACTGTTTATAAAGACTTTATGTATCTGTCGAAGTCTCTCGACGAGCCGTCTTTGCCGGTTATTCTGTTATACATCCGTTTTCGTATGTTGGCAATGTCCTGAAGACTGCGGCCGGTAAGCATATTTATCTGCGAAGGTGCGAAGCCTAGCTTAACCAAGAGGCACAGCTCGTATTCGCTTTCACTCAAAACGGCCTTCAGCCGGCTT
>NZ_HF986770.1:0-36931 GCF_000431195.1 Prevotella sp. CAG:255
AGCTGTTTGCGGGGCGTTTCTTTTTATACAGACTTTTATTTTGCCCTATATTTATTTAACTTCCCAGATATCATTGGTTTCGAGCAGCTCCATGAAGTTGTGATACTTCTTCTTGGCGCTGACCTCTTCAATCTGCTCTCTGAGCGCGGTTTCGTAGGTAGGAGCCTCAACGTCGCGGATGACGCCGAGCGCAACGGGGAATCCGTGCTCGTTGTCCATCATTGCGAGCTTCAGCTGCAGAGTGTTGTCAAGGCAGTGAGCGTCGTGCACGAGAATGTCTTTCTCGGTGATGCCGTTCTCGCCCAGCTTAACCACCTTGAGGCCGAAGCCTTCCTGCATGAGTCCGTACTCGTTGTTCTCGCCGAAAATCAGCGGCTCGCCGTGACGCACGTAGATGGCGTTCTTGGCGCGTCCTTCCTTCTTGTAGATAGAGTCGTAGCAGCCGTTGTTAAAGATTACGCAGTTCTGCAGAATCTCGCACACCGACGCGCCCTTGTGCTTATATGCAGCCTTGAGGATGTCTACGGTGCCCTGGGCGTCGGTGGCAACGGCACGTGCAAAGAAGTGTCCGCGCGCTCCGAAGCACAGCTCTGCCGGCAGGAACGGGTCCTCAACGGTGCCGTAAGGCGACGACTTGCTGACAAATCCGCGCGGAGACGTAGGCGAATACTGTCCTTTGGTGAGTCCGTAAATACGGTTGTTGAGCAGAATCATGTTTATGTCGATGTTGCGGCGCATGGCGTGGATGAAATGGTTACCGCCGATGGCGAGTCCGTCGCCGTCGCCGCTAATCTGCCATACAGCCAGGTCAGGGTTGGCCACCTTGGCTCCCGTGGCGATAGACGCTGCACGTCCGTGAACGGTCTGCATGGCATAGGTGTTTACATAATAAGGCAGACGGCTTGAGCATCCGATACCTGAAATGACGGCTGTCTGATAAGGCGGAACGCCGAGTTCTGCCATAGCCTTGTGCAGCGATGCGAGGAAGAAATGGTCGCCGCAACCGGGACACCACCGCGGCTGTCCCTTTTTATAATCTTGCGCAGTATACATTTTCAATTAAGAATTAAAATTTAAGAATTAAGAAAATTACTTCTTCTGAATTAAGAGTCAAGAGCTAAGAATATTGAAAGCTGCCTTTATCAGTTTTCATTGCGAATCATACTTCAATGTATTTTCTTTAGTATTTTTCACAATTGAAGCAAGTATTGATGTTATCTCATTTGCTTCTCTACAAACTGAATCGTAAGCCGCTGTGGCGATATAGCCGCTGTCATGCAACAGATTTATCCAATACAACGATTCGTTTGCCTCTTTCAAGGCTACCGACACCTTGTTTACAAAGTCGGCCCTGCTCTGAGCGAATTTTGCCTCACAGAGCAATGCTCCAACCGAAGTACCACATCTAAGCAACTGTTTGGACATCACCCTTTCATTCTTTTCCGAATTAAGGAACTTGTACGCATTGACTATACGCAAGGCAAAGGCGTAACAACGTTTATAGATGTCCTTATCGCCAAACAGCATACTTTCTTAATTCTTACTTCCTAATTCTTAATTATTTTAGTGAACGCCTTTACGAGTTCGCCTACCACGAAGGGCTGGCCCTTAACCTGGTTAAACTGGTAAGGCATAAAGTTGTCTATTCGCATGCGCAGATAACCGGCAAACTGACCGAGGTTCTGCTCTGCTACCACCACCTTCTTATATTTGCCCAATACTTCGGCTGTGTTCTTAGGCAGCGGGTTGATATAGTTGAAGTGAGCAAGAGCCACCTTGTAGCCCTCATGTCTCATCTCCTCCATTGCAGAATACAGATGACCGAATGTTCCGCCGAAACCTACTATCAGCAGGTCGGCATCGTCGGCGTCGCCCTGCACCTCGAGGTCGGGAACAGGAATCTTGAACACCTTAGCTGCGCGCAGGCGGCACATCTTGTCGTGGTTCTCAGGATCGGTTGAAATGGCACCCGTGTTGCCGTCTTTCTCCAGTCCGCCCAATATGTGCTCGTAGCCTTCCTGGCCCGGTATTGCCCAGTAGCGCACGCCCGTTTCGGGGTCTCTCTTATACGGAGTGTAAACGCCCTTCTGCTCAGGTGTGGCATAGTGAGGATGTATCTCGGGCAGCTCGTTGATGTCGGGCAGCTTCCATGCGGCAGAGCCGTTGGCAACAAAGGCGTCGGTGAGCAGCACAACAGGAGTAAGATGCTCGAGGGCAATCTTGGCTGCGGCATACACAGAATCGAAACAGTTAGTAGGACTTGTTGCTGCGATTACCGGCATAGGCGACTCGCCGTTGCGTCCGAACAGAGCCTGCAGCAGGTCGGTCTGCTCGCTCTTTGTAGGCAGACCCGTTGACGGACCTCCGCGCTGAACGTCGATGACAACGAGAGGCAGCTCGTCGATTACGGCAAGGTTCATAGCCTCAGACTTCAGACAGATGCCGGGGCCTGACGTAGATGTTGCAGCCAGTGCGCCTGCGAACGATGCGCCTATGGCACTTGCGCATCCTGATATTTCGTCCTCGCACTGCACCGTCATAACTCCGCACGACTTGTGCTTTGCCAGTTCGTGCAGGATGTCAGTGGCAGGAGTGATGGGGTAAGAGCCGAGATAGAGCTTAAGGCCGGCCTTCTCGGCAGCGGCAATAAGTCCGTAGGCAGTAGCCTTGTTTCCCGTTATGTCCATGTAGCGTCCCTTAACCTTGTTCTTAGAGTCGATGCGGTAAGTGGCGGGCACGCTGGCATGAGTGTTGTGACCGTAGTCGTAGCCGGCATGCACAACCTTGATGTTGCACTCTGCCACGGCAGGCTTCTTGGCAAATTTCTCGCGCAGGAACGACGTAACGAACTCAAGGTTGCGGTTGAACAGCCAGCACACGATGCCGAGCGCAAACATGTTGCGGCACTTCAGCACTGTCTTGTTGTCGAGTCCGCTGTCCTCAAGGCAGTCTTTCACCATCTGCGTTATCGGGCAAGCCACCACGCGGTCGGGATCGATGCCCATCTCTCCCAGATAGTCGTCAGTTTTAAACTCGGCCTTCTTCAGGTCGGCCGGACCGAAGCTGTCGGTGTCGATGATTATCGTAGCCTGCGGCTTGGCAAACCTGTACTGAGTTTTCAGAGCGGCTGCGTTCATTGCCACCAGCACGTCGCACTTGTCGCCGGGCGTATAGGCACGTCCGCTGGCTATGTGAACCTGAAAGCCCGAAACGCCCGTAAGCGAGCCTTGCGGGGCGCGGATGTCTGCCGGATAATCCGGAAACGTCGAGATTCCATTACCTATCGTAGCCGAAACCGTCGAGAAGATGTTTCCCGCCAGCTGCATGCCGTCGCCGGAGTCACCCGAAAAACGCACTACGACATCATCTAACTGTTTTACTTCCAATTCTTCTGCCATAAAAAGTCTTTTTAAACTTTATAACTTATTAGTATGTTTTTCTACTGTCTGTTGCCGCGCCTGGCTGACCCAAACGCGAGAACAATGCTATGTATTTAAGATTAAATGCAAAGGTCGTAAAGATTATCGAAACCGCAAAATCTTTTTGCATAAATATTTAGCATCTGACAGCATTTTGTCGAAAATTATTCACTTCTGCGACAAAAATTAAGTGTTTCAATAACAATAATAACACAATAAAAGTGGTGAAAAAATAATTTGTCAGAGCTATTTTTTGCTAAAAAAACATCTTCCCGCTACATCAAGAAAACGCTGAAAGGCCCTGAAACACGCATATTTACGAGCCAAAGCATATCTGCACGACAACCTTCTGGCATCACATACAGCAGCTTTTCTGCCACGGCAAGGGCGAAAAGATGATAAACGATGCCTCAAACCACAAAAATTTCAAACTGAAAGCAGGCTGTCAGCGCTGCCTATTATAATATAATAAGGTGTAGCTCTGCTGCATGCCATCGACGACAGATTCATCTGCACATCAATCCTGAGGCTATCTACCGGCATGAATTACCATAAGTATCTGTTTTTCTGCATATAAACATCTGCGCGCCAACAAAAAGCAAAATTACAACAAATAAGATAAAACTTTGCTTTTAATCTGAAACGCCGTTACACACAAAGCCATAAAAACCGGCCGCATAAGTCAGACAAAAAACGCTGTATATGCCATTTTATCATCAACAAGTTACAATCTGTAACCTTGACAAGCCCATAACAGGGGTTATCATACATTTTCTGGCTGTTATGATATAACAAATGCCGGCATGAGCCTTGATGCTTCATGCCGGCATTTGCAGTTGCCACGGCTGTATTTTTATTGTTCCTCAGCCAGTGTGAAATCGAGCTGGCGCTTCTCAACGTTGGCGCGTGCCACCTTGATTTTTATCGGGTCGCCCAGCTGATATTTGTTGTGATGACGGCGGCCAACGAGACAATAGTTGCGCTCATCGAAGTCGTAGTAGTCGTCGTCCAAGTCGTGCATGGGCACCATGCCTTCGCAGTGGTTCTCGTCTATCTCGCAGTAAATGCCGTAAGACGTTATGCCGCTGATGTGGGCAGGATATTCGTTGCCTATCTTGTCGGCCATAAACTCAACCATCTTATATTTTATAGAGTCGCGCTCGGCGTTCTGTGCTATCTGCTCCATGTCGCTCGAGTGTTCGCACAACTCCTCATAATACTCTTTGTTTGCGCTGCGTCCGCCGTTCTGATAGCGCGTAAGCAGGCGGTGAACCATCGTGTCGGGATAGCGGCGGATAGGACTTGTGAAGTGGGTGTAATATTCGAAAGCCAGTCCGTAGTGGCCGATGTTGTGCACGCTGTATTTAGCCTTCATCATTGCCCTCAGCGCAACGCTCTCTATCACGTTCTGCTCGCGGCGGCCGTTGCAGTCGTCCATCAGTTTGTTCAGACTGCGCGATATCTCACCCTTGGTGCCTTCTGTCTTCAGCTTGTAGCCGAACTTCACGATAAACTCGCGCAGACGCTCCAGCTTTGTCGGGTCGGGCACGTCGTGTATACGATAAGGCAGCGTCTTTGCCTTCTGCCCCTTCTTCACCTTGCCCACGCCCTCGGCCACGCTGCGGTTGGCCAGCAGCATAAACTCCTCGATGAGCTTGTTAGCGTCTTTAGACTTCTTGAAATAGCAGCGTGTGGGCTTGCCCTTCTCGTCAACGTCGAAATGAAGTTCCTCGCGGTCGAACTTCACCGCGCCGTTCTTGAATCTTGCCTTGCGCAGTTTCTTTGCCAGCATGTCGAGCGTTATCAGCTCTGTGGCAAACTCGCCCTTGTATCCGTCCTTGCCTGCAGGCGGTGCGGGCTCACCCGTGCCTTCCACCACTCCGTTGTCTTCCAAGATCTGCTGCACCTCCTCATAGGCAAAGCGGCGGTTACTCTTTATCACGGTGTGAACCAGTCGCCAGCTCTTCACGTTGGCATCAGCGTCAAGGTTGAACACAGCGCTGTAAGCCAGTTTTTCCTCGTCGGGGCGCAGAGAGCATATAAAGTTGCAAAGGCGCTCGGGCAACATAGGTATGGTGCGGTCAACGAGATACACGCTCGTGGCACGCTTCTGTGCCTCCTTGTCTATTATGGAGCCTTCAGTAACATAGTGAGACACGTCGGCAATGTGCACGCCAACCTCCCAGAGGTCTTTGCCCAGCGGCTTTATTGACAAGGCGTCGTCGAAGTCCTTGGCGTCCTTCGGGTCAATGGTGAACGTGGTTACGTCGCGGAAGTCCTCGCGCTCCTTATAGTCTTCCTCGGTTATCTCGGCACTTATCTTCTCGGCAGCCTCCTCAACCTTCTTGGGATATCTGTACGGCAGACCATACTGTGCCAGTATGGCGTTCATCTCAACGTCGTTGTCGCCGGTCTCGCCCAGAATGTCAACCACCTCGCCTATAATGTTCTTGTTGTCTGTATCGGGCCACTTTGTAACCTTCACCAGCGCCTTGTCGTTGCTCTTTCCGCCCTTCAGCTTGTTCTTCGGTATGATGACGTCGTGAACAAATATGTCGCTGTTCGAAACGAGGAAGGCAAAGTCTTTCTCAACTCTCAGCTTGCCCACGAACGTGTCGCGCGCACGCTCAAGTATCTCTATAACCTTAGCCTCCTTGATGTGGTTCTCCCTGCGCGCCATGAACGTAACCTTGACGCGGTCGCCGGTAAGCGCAAAGAGCGAGTTGCGCTCGGCCACGAACACGGGCTTGCCGCCGTCGTCGGGCACAAAACTGTTCTTGCCGTTGGCCTTGCGTATGAAGCGGCCTTCCTGCACCTGTCCCTTGGTGTTCAGCTTGTATGAGTTGTCGCTCACCTTGCTCAGGAAGTCGTCCCATGCCATCTCTTCCATCACGTCCACTGCCAGCATCTTTGCCGGATGAGTCTTCAGGTTGAGCGTCTTGAATATGTTCTTGAAACTTAGCGTCTTGTCTGAGTTCTGCAGAAAGAGGTTTTGCAGCATCTCCGATATTTTGTTCTTGGTCAGCCTCTTTGTCGATTTTTTTCCTTTTGCCATAATCTTGTGTTTTTTTAATTCCCGGCCTGCCGTCAGCCTCGGTTCTGTGCGCGACCCGTGCATCAGCCCTGCCTGAGGGCTCTGTGCTGTTCTGCGCCGTGCAGGCGTGGCATAGCCTTTCTGTGCGAAGTTACGAAAATAATTTCTTACTTCAGCATTAATTTCACCTTAAATAATTAATTTTATGTTACATATCGGTTAAAACTGCCAGCCGCAGCTACCTTAAGGACACAAACAAGGCATATTGGGGCATCATTTTTTGCGTGTTGTCAAAAAATAAGCGTATCTTTGTAAAGACGTTGGCGATGCGTTGCCGACACAAGAAACGTTCGTATAATCATAAATTTGCGGATATTATCTGTCTTGCCGTGTCTTTCGGTCCGGCTTTTTTACTAACTAAAGATTTTCATGCCATGATGCCATTCCGTATAAATCTTCATAAGCTGTCTGTCGCCGTGCTGATATGCCTGGCAACAGTCTGCGTACTGCATGCCCGAAACACCGACGCAACCGATGCCCATGACGAGGCTATGCTGATAATGAAGGCGTCCGACGCCGTAAGCTCGCTCGACAGGAGCCAAGCCTCAACAGAGCGCATAAGGGCGGCTGCAAGGCTCGTTCCTGTGCTGAATGACTATGCAGACATGCTGGCGTCCAACCGTCTTGACCCAAAAGGCAGCATGAAGATGGCAGCGCTGAAGGCCTGTGCCGACGCTGCCGAGCAATATTCAGAAGAATGCCCCGAGGCGCTGGCGCGCACGCTCTACAACCTTGCCAACCTGCAGGGCTCATACTACGACAGTGCCTGCATCCCCACGATAGAGCGGGCGATAAGTCTCGTAGACGGCATAGCCACGGCCGAAGAGTCGCAGTTGCTTTACAAGATAGCGCGCCAGCACCTGCTCTACAGCTATGTTGAAGGCGAAAGCCCTATGCGCATAAGGGAGATATTCGGACTGGAGAAAGACTTTCTGAGATTCTACAAGAGTCATCCTGAAACGGTCAGCAAGGCGGAGATGATGCACATGCTGGCCATAATGAAGGAGCGCACCGAGTTTGACAACGACTTCAAGCAGGCAACCGACAGCGTGCTGTTTGCCGACAAGGATATCGACACCACACATTACGACATCATCCCATTTACCGGGATTATAACCAACTCGCCTTATTATTACAGAGAGAGCCTCGCCATATTGAGGCGGCTGCTGGGCAACGACAGTCCCGACACGATGGTGCCGTGGATAAACTGCCTGATGGCAGGGGCCATGCCGGGCGACGGGGCTGCGCTCGTGGCAGCTGCCGACAGCGTGGTGGCCATAACCGAAAACAAGATGCCGCAGGGGCATCCGATGATAACAGACATGAAGGCCATACGCGACTATATAGCGGCGTCCAACGGATATCCGCTGCGATTCGACTGGAAATATGCCGGCGAGCTTGAACCTTACGCCGGATACTATGGCGCAGGCTCAAGGGCGTATCTGTCGCTGCCCGTAATCTACGGGCTCAACCTGGGCATGGCAGCAGGCGCATCGTCAGTGGCCGACGTGATGAAGATGGAGCAGATATATGACGCCACGGCGCGCACCACCTACGCCGACGACCCGGGACAATATATTATGGACAAGATGTGCTTCATGCAGGCATACGAGAAGAGCGACGTGACGACGTTGGCATCGAGGCTGCATGAACTTACGGCCATGGCTCTCGACCGCAGATTAAAGCCCTCGTGGCGGCTGTTTGCGGCGGCACGCCGACTGGCGCAGGCATGCAACAGGAACGGACGGACGCAGGACGCACTGGCCATAACACGCCGACTGGCCGGCGACCTCGACGTGCTTACCGGCGGAAAGGCGCTGCCCATAACGGCTGACATACAGCTCGAGACGGCGGGATATGCGCAGTATTACTCTCAGTCGGCCGACACGATAAGGCGCGAATACGACAAAACGCTGAAACTCTATGCAGAGGTAGGCATTCCGCCCACGATGCCGCTGCTCAACTACGGACTATATCTCAACAGCATAGGCGACTATGACGGAGCCATACGGCAGTTTGACGCCCTGCTGAAGCTCGACGCGCTGCGCAACCTGCCTTACGACCGGGCATACACGCGCCTGCTGCTCGGCCAAGCCATGCTCAACGCCCATATTACCGACACGGCACGGCTTGCCGACGTTTTCGGCGAGGCTGAAAAGTTGTATATGGCTGACACCGTCGACCTGAACAGCGAAACGGTAAGAGGCTACATGCTTCTGGCTCACTACTATAACTATCTCAACCGTCACGACCTGACAGAGAAGGCGCTGCGAAAGGGCTGGGAACTGGCCTCGCAGCTGTGCGAACCTCTTGACGCAACGCTGTTCGACTTCAACAACGAGCTGTTCAGCCTCTATTTCTTTCAGGGCAACGACCACGAGGCCGAACTGTTCAACGAACAGAACATAGCTGCCATCGAGGCTGCCGGACTGCAGGAGTCGGCCCTCTATCTTGAAGCCCTGTGGAACAGGTTTATCATTATCAACTGGCGCACGCCCAACGACCTGCTGCAGTATCTGCCTGCCGTGATGGAGCAAATACCCATAATAGCGTCTGTGTATGAACGCACCGGACAGTCGCCCGACATACTTTACAACTACGCACTGCGCATACTTACCGTGGCGCTCGATGCCATGGCCGAAGGCAAGACTCTCATGGACAGCAGCGCGGAAGAATATGGCAAGACTGCAGAAAAGGCTGCCGAATACCGCAAGGGCAAGGAGTTTTTCTACAGGATGATGAGCATGTTCAAAGAACAGGCCTTGCCGCTGATGCACAAAATAGAGAAAGACTTTCCCGAATATGTCAAGCCTTACGACTATCGCGCCACTCCCACATGGCTGAGCATAGTCAGCAGTCTTATGAAGTGGTATGGCAAGGTAGAAGCCGACAAGCAGCTTGAGCTGCACTACCTTAACCTCATGGCAGAGGCATACACCGCAAGCGGCACACCCTGGCAGGCAGACAATGCCATGGCCGAATATTACATAAGGGAGAGCAACTGGCAGAAGGCATACGAACATACGCAGCGGTGCTGTCAGCACATCGACAGGTTCAGCACGTTCGAGAAACTTCAGATTGGCGACAGGATGGCATTCCTTGCCAACACGCTGCACCACGACGACGAGGCCGTTGAGACTGCCGTGGCACAGGCAGGGCGCATACGCTCGTATGTGCTTGCCAACTTCGACTTCATGTCGTCTAACGAGCGCGCCGAGTTTCTTAACTCATACGGCAACACGGGCATACGCCTCAACGACATGCTGTCGCGCCGCCCCGCAGAGCTTGCTGCCGACGTATACGACGCAGCACTGTTTGACAAGGGCCTGCTGCTGCACTCGTGGGAGAGGCTGCGCCGCTCCATCCTGCGCTCGGGCGACAAGGCACTCGTGGCAAGGCTCGACACGCTCGACATGCTGAACAAGCAGAAGAGGGCCATGAGCATGGACATGACCGACTCGGCATCATCGTGGGCACACGCCAAGATGCAGCGCAGCATAGACAGGCTGGAGAAGTGGCTGTCAAGGCAGACCGTGAAGTTTCGTGCCGACACCATGCGCGTGGTGTCGTGGCAGGATGTCAGAAGCAGTCTGAAAGATAAGGAGGCGGCAGTGGAGTTTGTGCTGGGCGACAGCTCGCTCATGGCGCTCGTGGTGCGCCCAGGCTGTGAGCGGCCGCGGTATGTAAGGCTGTGCAACGCCGCCGAATGCTACGAGACGCTGAGCAGGGTTGACAACTTCCCTGCCGAGACGCGGGCCCGACGGCTCTACACCTACGGGCGCTCAAAACTCTACGACATGATATGGGCACCGCTCGCCGGCGAGCTTGAGGGCATAAAGACGGTGTATTATTCGCCCACGGCATTCCTTAACCGCGTTGCATTCGCCGCACTGCCTGTGTCGGCAGACAGCTGTCTGGCTGACTGCTACGACCTTCATCAGTTGTCAACCACGGCCCTGCTCGCCGCACGCGGCAGAACAGGCAAGATAAGCTCGGCAGCGCTCTTCGGCGGAATAAACTACGGCAACATGCCCGAAAGCATGACACAAAATGCCGACGGCTCACGCGCAGCCTTGTCGGTGGCCTTTGCCGACCTGACCGAAACACGGGCAGAGACCGACACCATTGCCGAAAACATGACTGCCGGAGGCATAGCCATAGACAAATATATGGGCGACAACGCCACCGAGGCCAACTTCTACGCGCTCGACGGCAACAGCCCGGGCATAATACACCTGGCCACGCACGGCTTCTACATCAGCGAGAAAAACGTTGAAAGCAACGCCTTCCTGAAGAATCACCCCGGCGGACGCTATCACTCGATGCAGCGCAGCGGACTGGCCTTTGCCGGAGCCAACGCCACATGGATGGGCGAAAAGAAGCCCGACGGCAACGACGGCATCATGACGGCCAACGAGCTGTCTATGCTCGACCTTAGCCGCACTGACCTCGTGGTGCTCTCGGCATGCGAGACGGCACTCGGCGACTACAGCCTTGAGGGCGTCTACGGACTGCAGCGCGGATTTAAGGAGGCAGGCGTAAGGTCGATGATTCTGTCGCTATGGAACGTCAACGACCGCGCCACGTCGCTCTTCATGCAAGACTTCTATCGCCTGTGGCTCGGCGGCCGCTCCAAGCACGAGGCTTTCAGCCAGGCCGTGGCCAACCTGCGCGCCACCCACCCCAGCCCGTTCTTCTGGGCTGCCTTCGTACTGCTCGACGCAGAATAGGCAGCGTTGCAAAGAGGCAATTTATATATTGTCAGGCAATAATATTATTAGGTGAACAACGGCCGTAAACTTATACGGCCAAACACAACGAACCTGACAAACAGGCAGGGTTCATGCCGTGCCCGCAAGGATTAGGAGTTGAAAATAAATGCATTTCTTGTATACAAAGAAAATTTTTAGTAATTTTACAACATATATCGGTAATTACATAAAATGCCTTTATAAGCCACGCCCAAGAAGCCTGCCCTGTCCGGGGGCACTCTGCCGGTTTTAGTTGTAACAACAATACCATTATTCTGTTGTCTTACACAACAAGACAAAAAGAGAACAGACATAAAAAGCGAGGACATGCATTCAGGCATCTCCTCAGCCTTAACAGGAAACAGGCATAACACGGATATGTGGACAAAGTTAATCAGAACCTACAAATGACTATATAAAGACAGACAATGAATACGAAAAACATCAAGCCGCTTAAAAGCATTTTCATTTTTATCATGCTTATGGCAATAATGCCGTTTGCAGAAGCAGCGCCACAGGGCAGCAACAATTCATTAAGGAATTACAGCTCCTATTCAAAACTGTCAAGCTCCGTCCTCCTCAAAAAGGCCGAAAGATACCTCGTAAACGGGGTAAACACCGACAGTGCCATGCTCTGCCTGACTATTGTCACGCACAGATATAACAAGAACATGACCGACGAGGACAAGATAAAGGTTATAAGCGCCTACAACGGATTATGGTATATCCGCTTCTTTACGTATTTCGACTATGCCAAATCTTATGATGCGCTGATCACCGCACAGCACATAGCCAATGAGATTAATCACAGCGAGACCCAGATACAGCTAAACTTAGGCTGCTTCTATCAGACCCTGGCGGAAGAAGGCAAAGACGAAAAGCTGATGAGGAAGGCTCTTGACGCTTACCGCATTGCCTTCAGAGAAGGTCTGCGCCAGAAAGACTCCAATGGAATAATCAACAGCTTCGGCAATATGGTCACCGTATGTGCGGCGCTTCACTGCATGGACAGCCTTGCCGGAGAATGGAAACAGTTTGCGGCAACCGAATCTCTACATCCTGCAAATCTTTTTAAATACACATCTCTCCTTTATAAAGGCGTCATTGCAAAGGAACACAACGACTACGACAGGGCCTTGCAATACTTCAAGGAGCAATATCCACATACAAGCGAAGAAAGAGACTATATCCGCAACCGCATACTAATGTTTGTAAACATTGGCGGAACGCTTGCCTGTCAGAAAAAATACGAAGAGGCTGCCGAATACACCATGAAGGCACTTGACCTGAGCTACAAATTTGACCTTAAAGACAGCAAGCTGCAATGCTACGAACTGCTTGCAGGATACTACAGCAAGGCAGGACAAGCCGAAAGGTCAAATACTTACCATAACAAGTTCTATCAGCTGAAGGACACGCTGCTCAACTATCAGCAGCTGGCAAGCGTAAAGGACATACAGTTTCTAAGCCAGATCAACAAGCTCGACGAGCAGATTACGAGGGCCGACATGATGAATACCATAAAGAACTACATAATAGGTCTATGCGCCGTTGTCGTGGTGATAATACTGGTGCTTCTGGTAGAGCTTTACCGGCGCAACAAGGCCCTGCGGATAAACAACGAGATGCTGTTCAACAAAAACCAGGAGATACTTGAACAGGAACAGCGCGAAAGGCAGGAACGGCTCGACAGGGCCGGAATAGGAGCCGATGCGCCTTCGAGAAAGTATCAGGGCAATCCCATCAATGAGTCGAAGAGCTATGCGCTCATGTCGGAAATAAGAACCGTGCTTGACACAAGCTCTGAAGTGTTTTCTTATGAATTTAACCTGAACAGGCTTGCACAGATGGTGAACGAGCAGCCCAAAAACGTGTCGCAGGTGATAAATCAGCTTACGGGCAACAACTTCAACACGTTTATAAACGAATATAGAATAAAGGAAGCCTGCAAGCGCATAAGCGACAGAGACAACTACGGAAACATGACCTTGGAAGCTATAGCCAACAGCGTGGGCTTTAAGTCGGTTAACAGCTTCAGAACTGCCTTCAAGAAGGTTACGGGCCTGTTCCCGTCAAAATATCAGCAGCTGGCCGACAAGAAGAACAGGGCAGCCGAGCAGGCATAGGCCTGCGGACATAAAGCAGGCTTACAGACTGAGATGTTTTATTGAAAGTCAGCTACAGGATTTCTTACGCAGCTGACTGTATTATGCAGAAAAACGAACAGACAAAAACTGCAGACGAAGCAGACGATCAGCTTGCAATACAATAACGTTATTCTGCCGTTTTTCACCTAAAAACGGGAAAATAACGCATAATTTAAGCGCAAAATCGTGATTTTGCGCTTTTTCAGCACTTTTTTCTTCATTCTTAAATCTTATTCCAAATTAAATTTGCGCAGACGATTGGCCATTGTCTCTGGAATTTTATTTCCATCTGAATTAATTAAAAAAAACGCAAGTGTATGAAACATTTTAAGAAAATCAAATTGCTTTTCGTGGCGATAGCCCTGTTCTCGTACAGCCATATCTGCCATGCAGGCGACACGGGGGACGAGTCTGTCGTACTGTGGTACACAAACGGTGAAAAAACTTGTTATCTGCTGTCAAGCAAACCGGTTATCACTTACAATGAAGAAAACCTGATACTTACCGCCACCGACGTGAACATAGAAGTGGCACGGGCTGACATAGACAGGATAACCATAGACAAGCAGGCTACAGACATAAAGCAGACCCTGTCTGAAGAGCAGCAAGGCCGCATAACCGTCAATGCTGACGGAGCGCAGCTATCAGGTTTCGGGAAAGGGATGAAAGTGTACCTCTATCAGGTAAACGGAGTTCTTATCAGCCAATACACAATCCCGGAGTCAGGCTCGCTTGACATTTCGCTAAACGGAATGGAGAGGGGCATTTATATCATAAAAGCAGGACGTTCAACAATTAAAATAGCAAGAAAATGAAAAAATCTATCATACTATTAATCGGAATAATCGTTAGTATTACCGCTTCAGCACAAAACGTGATGCGCGTGGAACTTAATGACGGCACAGTAGCAAAATATCCAACAGCCGACGTAAAGCAGATAACATTTGAGGAAGATATGCCTGTCGGCACTCCTGTTGACCTCGGACTGCCGAGCGGCACCCTATGGGCCGACTTCAACGTGGGCGCCAGCAAGCCTTCGGAGCCGGGCAACTATTACGGATGGGGAGAGACAGAGACTCACACCCTGTATTCATGGGAGAACTACACTCTGTACGATTACGACAACGAGGTCTGGATTAAATGGGAAGGCGACTCCTTAGACTTCGGCAATACGGACATTGACGTTGCTCACGTAAAATGGGGCGGACAGTGGCGCACACCTTCATGCGCACAGTATAAGGAGCTTGCCGAATACTGCACATGGACACTGACCGAAGAAGACGGCATGAGGGGATATAAAGTGACAGGAAAGAACGGCAACAGCATATTCATACCGTTCAACGGCGTCATAACAGACCACATTCAGTCGGTAGGCGTAATAGGCAACTATTGGTCTTCATCAAGATACAAAGATCCCGAATATTTAGGCTATGCACTGTTCATCGCCCCGGGCGAGGACATGGAAGACTCTTTAGACCCCGACGCCTGTGCATACAGATACTATGGATACGGCATACGCCCGGTTATAGGCAACTATATGGAGACAAAGAAGTTTGAAGCCGTAGACATGGCCCTGCCAAGCGGAACCAAGTGGGCAAACATGAACATAGGAGCCACATCGCCCGAAAAGGCCGGCAACATCTATGCATGGGCTGAAGTTGAAGTGAAGGACACATACAGCAAGGAGAACTATTCTTTCTACGATGCTGCTACACAGACTTTTGAACCTGTTGGCGAACAGCGCGAGTCGATTTACTATAACGTTGCAGAAGAAATGAACGACACCGTCAACGTGTACGACATACAAGGCTCCGGCTATGACATGGCAGCGCATGAGCTGAGCGAAAACTGGACCACACCTACCCTTGAGCAGTATGGAGAGCTGATGCAATATTGCACATGGACATGGACCACACAGAACGGCGTAAACGGATATCTCGTTACGGCGTCTAACAACAACAGCATATTCCTGCCTGCTGCCGGAATCTACATCAACGAGGACATTTCCGGCAACGGCATCAGCTTCTATTACTGGACTGCAAACATGCCAAGCAGCACAAGCGACCAGGCCTACCAGTTTGTGGGATACCGCGACTATGCCACAAGCCTGATGCCAGGCAACCGCTTCAGCGGATGTCCCGTAAGAGCGGTCTGCAAGTGATTGCCCACTCATGAAGCCTGCCGGGCATGCCCATACCGACACATTACATAAAATACAGCATAATTGCCTATACGGCATAGCAGCGTGATACGCGGAAACGTGCCAACGCATAATATGGCTTTACTGCAAGGCCATAAATGCCGGCCGAGCCGGCAAGACCATGATTCTACGACAACCGCAGAATTATGACAGACCTGCATGGCAAGGCCGCATGCGATGAATATCACTTCTGCCATAATGGACTTATTTGGCATCTTATCCGGGTTTCATCAATATGACTTACCCCACAAACTGCATGTCTGGCAGGCATTGTCACCACAGAAAACTCTTTACAAAATTTATGTATAGAGTTTTCTGTGAAATAGAAATCCGACGTATAACGTATGTTAAACAGAAGGGCTGCATGAGGTCATCTGTTTAACATACGTTTGCTTTTACGCTGCTTTTTCATGCCCGAAATGCCTGTTTCGGAGGTTAAAACCGCAGGTTTTGCACTGCAAACAGTGCCACTTTTCATTGCTAAACCTATCGTTTAAGCATGCTAAGTGGCCGAGTAATGTTTTTTAACACACATGTATTCACTCTTCAGCCGGCATAAATGCCTATATATCAGCACGTTGACAGAAAGGCCCGTTTCCTGCGTTTTTCGGGCAAAAAGCAAGGCCGGCGCAGAAAAGCGGCATTCTGAGAGGGTCAAAATAAAAAAGTTTTCTGTTGCAGGCAGTCTGCCGCTACTGCCGGAGCAGCATTGCATGATGACAGCAAAAACTGCAATAATGCTAAAAAAAATAATAAATATACAGCATAGCTTGCCGTATGATTTATTTTTCCTATATTTGCATAATATAGGATGCGGCTCAGCAATACAAAATCAAGAACGAAGTTTTTGTTTTTTGCAATGCATTCGCCTTTCGCTATATTTGCATAATATAGGATGCGGCTCGGCAATACAAAATCAGGAACGAAGTTTTTGTTTTTGCAATGCATTCGCCTTTCACTATATCCGAGAAATGAAAAACAGAACTATTAAAAATAAAAAAAGTAGGAATTATGTTGAATAAGAAGGTTGAAGAGGCGCTCAATGCGCAGATTAATGCCGAGATGTGGTCGGCATATTTGTATTTGTCTATGGCTGCCTATTGCCACGCAGAAGGCCAGCCGGGTATGGCAAAATGGTTTGAGGTGCAGTTTCAGGAAGAACAAGACCACGCCAAGATTCTGTTTAACTACATCAACTCTCGCAACGGACGCGTGGAGCTGAAGGCCATCGACGAGGTTCCGACAAAATGGGACTCTATTCTCGATGTGTTCAAGAGCACGCTGAAGCACGAGCAGAAGGTTACGGGCATGATCAACGACCTGTATGCGCTGACACACGAGCAGAACGACTTTGCTACGCAGAGCATGCTGAAGTGGTTTATCGACGAGCAGGTTGAGGAGGAAGAAACAGCCCAGACCATTATAGACAACATAAAGATGATTAAAGATAACGGATACGGCATATACATGCTCGACAAGGAGCTCGGAGCAAGAACTTACACACAGGCCGCACCGTTGAATGGTTCTCTCTAATTAAATTTAGAGCAGGTATCTTAATAAAAACAATCAGGGGAAGCCGGAGAATAAACTTGTTCTCCGGCTTTTTCTTGCCGGTTTGCCAAGACTTGCATCGCCATATAACCACCACTCGCAGACACTGAGCTGACACACAGCCACAGCAAAGCCAGCTTGCAAGGACAAGACAAGCCATATTTACCCTCAAGGCTAACCTAAGCTCCCCCACGGGGGGAGTTGAGGGGGCTTCTCCTCAACCTGTATCTCATCGTCCTTACGGCGCCCGCCGTCTTGTTCATGGCACGTTGGATGTCGCTGTCAGTGAGGCCGGCGAGGGGTAGCATAAGGAAAAACGTGTTGTATGGCGTCAGCCGTCTGTGGCTCTTCTCTATGGCGGCTATGTCGTCGGGCATCAGCGTGCGGCCGTATTCAACGGCTGCCTCAAAGTCGGCTTTCTTCCATTCGGCCGTGTTTCCTCCGCCGATAATCTCCTCATATCGTCTTTGTCCCAGTCCTATTATTGCCGCTCTCTGCTCCCTGAGCGTGTCGAGCTTGCGGCTCAGGCTGCCAATCTTTCTCTCGTTCTCGTCTTTCGACAGGCTCAGCTCGTCTATCTCCTTTCTGTATCTGTCGGTTAGCCGCTCAATCTCGCCGAGCCGTTTTTTGCTTCGGTTTATCTTTCTTCGGTGAACCACCAGCAGCAGCGCGAGTGCCGCCACTGCCACAGTTGCCGCCGCAGCCGCCGTCTTCAGCTTCATGTCGGCCTGCCGCGCGGCCTCCGCCTTGTCTATTTCGTTTTGCAGGCTCAGCATCTTTTCCGTGTTTTTGCTTTGCTCAATGCTGTCTTTCATCGCCTTCGACTTTGTCATCAGTTCTGCAGCCTCGCGATATTCTCCCTGTTCTTTCTTAATGTCTGCCATCCACGACATCATTTCAGCTTTTACTTCTGGGCTGCCTTTGCTCATTGCTTTATCCCACAGAACAAAAGCCTCGCTCTCTTTTTCTTGTGCGAGATATATGTTGCCAAGAATATAATAGGCGTATGACGTGGGCTTTATTGACAAAGACATTTTAGCGTATTTCTCTGCTTCGTCAAATTGTTTCTGGTTATAAAAGTCTGCGCTGATGTCTGTTATGTAACTTACGTATGTCTTATTTTGTATATATTTAATGTGTGGAATAATTTTTTTGCTGTAATACAGCGAGCTGTCAAACTGCATTAAATTTGTGAAGGCATTGCTGATTTTATTTAAAGAAAGTGCGATCATTTCTTCGTCGTTACGTTTTTTTGCCAGATTAAGAGATCTTTTAGCATAAGTCAATGCCATGTTAAAATTTCTTGTATGGTAGTTTATTGTAGACAAATTCGCATAAATACTGTTCAGCAACACTGTTTCTTCGGCATTCTCTGCTATGTCTTCTGCTCTTTTAACGCATTCGATTACCTTCTTTATGTCGCCATTCCTTTTGTATATGGTCATGCCTTTATAATAAAGTGAACGGGCCAATTTTGATTTGTCTTGTGACTTTTCATAATATTTTATGCTGATGTCTATAGCCGAGTCAGAATTTACAGGCAATTGTAGTCTGAATAATGTGTTGGTGTAAAGAAGGTTATAGTATGCTCTGTCGCTCTCGCTCGTTATCATAGCCGTGTCTATCTTCAGCAGTTGCCTTAATGCAGAGTCGTTTTCTTCCTTTGCAAGCAATGTGTCTGCCTGCACCAAAGC
Organism: Prevotella sp. CAG:255; assembly: GCF_000431195.1. Taxonomy (NCBI): domain Bacteria; kingdom Pseudomonadati; phylum Bacteroidota; class Bacteroidia; order Bacteroidales; family Prevotellaceae; genus Prevotella; species Prevotella sp. CAG:255. The sequence continues at coordinate 18,857 of NZ_HF986770.1, forward strand.
CGTATGCACTTTGCTGTGTCTTTGGCATGCAGTGATTGCTACGATAAGAAATATTATAGTCAAAATGTTTTTCATGTTGTGGCCTTTCAGATGCTCAAAGTTATTGATTAATTCTGTTATGTGCAAGTTTTTATGCGTTTTTTGCTCGTCGACAATGCCGTAAAGCGTCACATTTTTGTGTTTCAATTTGTTGCATTTCTATATGTACAGCATTGATACTCAAATAGTTAAGACTAAATTTAAAATGTGACGCGCTCAGAAAAAATATTTTAATTTATTTGGACTATGGTATATGGTTTTTATAATTTTGTGAATATCAAAATATTGTTTAATTATAAAAAATACATTTTATGAAAAGATTTCTTATAACAATTATTGGTTTCTTCTTTTGTGCACTATTTACTATGGTTGATGCACAGATTAGAACAAATCGAGTTTCGATACAAAAGACTTTAACAAAAGGTAATGATGCAATATGTAAAGCTCCTTCTAAAGATTATATTGTTACTTCGTCATATAATATACAAGCTTCATTATTATATATTTTTTTTGAATATAGTATGACAGATGTCCAAGTTGTGATAACCAAAGATGGTGAAACTATTGCAGAAGAGTCTTTTAATATTTCTGAAGAAGAACAACTTGAATGCGACATGCTTGAATGTGAAAGTGGTGAATACACAATCAGCGTTCTGGCTAATGGGCAAATATTAATGACCAAAACATTTTACATCTAATAATATTCACTAACTTTAAAATTTAAATTTATGAAAAATCTATTTTGTTTTTTCCTGCTACTGTCAGGAGTGTTTCTTAGTTTAACATCATGTTCCAATGATGAGAGTGATGATTTTGTAAAAACAAATGAGGAAGTTGTAATAAAATCAACTTTAAACGAAGAGACTGTTTCTTCTGTACTTAATGAGATTAATGATTTGTATGAGTACGAGATTAAGACACGGTCTTTAGATGGGCAGTTAGTTGTAACAGAATTACAAGCAAAAGAAGTATTGACACCATTTATAGAGGAGGGTGAAAATATCAGACAACAAATAATTGAAGACATGAAAGTTAATCCAGATGCTTATCCTGCCGATACTGAATTTTTCCTTTCTGATATGGATGATGAAAACTTAGCTGAATTAGGTTTCTATGTATACGAATTCTACAATAATCCCAACACAGGACCTCAAAATACTCCAAAATGGTTTAAATGTTTAGGTGCAGCTTTTGTTGGTGTTGACGGATTAAATGCTTATCTGCAGGGTACAAAAACATTATTAACAGCTAAAGCGGCATTAACAATAGCTAAAGCTTTTGCAAAACGTTCATTAGGGATTGTTGGTACAGCATGGGCAATATATGATTACTATGATTGTATGAATTCTTAAACAGAATAAAAAAAATCTGATCAAAACAAATTGGTGTGTGTATGTAAAAATGTATAAAAGATAACATTTCATACACACATCATTGTCAAACAAAACTTTAAAAGAATATTATTTATGACACCATTGGTTTCATCATCGATAAGTTTAGTAGTCATCAAAGTAATAAAAAAACATCTATGTTAACGCTTTAATTTAGACGGGCTATAGTCTATTTTTGTTAATTGTTTAACCAGTGATAGACATATATTGGGCATCGCGATAAATTATTATGCTGCTACATATTTTTTCAAATTATACTAACGATTGCGGTTTTATGAAATTGTACTAGTTTTATCATAGTCATGGATAAATTATTATTAATTACAGTTTATTATTATGGAAAAAATACTATTTATTATTGGTATGACATTAGGATGGTGTTACTATATATGCGTATTTTGAAGGCTAACAATAATTCAAATTATTTGCAACGTTCGGTCTCGATATAAGATACTATGACTCAATGTCAAAGTCGTTCGGCAACTATTTTCGCGGCTACGTATCGCTGGGCTGCATCGTAGTTATGTAGCGGATTAGAATAATTATGCACGAAAATGGCGCAAATATTAGGAAACATGGAAATAATTTTGTAGATTTGCCTTTTGAATAAACTAATGACTTCAGAATACTCAAACGTAAAAAAGAAATCAGCGCAGCCTTATGGCGCGTAAAGGCCGGAGACTTAACGGCACCATGAAAATTAATGATTGACGCAACCGCAGGCAGAGATGTTCCTGCCTGAAGTTATGTATTAACACCTTAAACAGATATAATTATGAATAAAATCACATTTGCTCAGTTGTTCAGCTGGTTTACGTTTTTAATATTCGGCTTATTCTTGATATTCGATCTCACGTACCGGGGCAACACTATGTTTAATACAATCGCCTATGTCTTGTTCGCGGCAATAGGACTTATCGGACTGCTTACGTTAAAAAAGCGGAAACCCGACTGGCGCATATTCGACATTGTGTTCAATGTGCTGTTGCTGTTGTACAGTGCAGTGATGCTTTATTCAATATACATCGAATAAGGCAGACGAAGAGAGCATGCAAATGCAAAAGACTTAACGGCACAATAGAATTTAAAGGTAGACACAACCGCAGGCGGATGTGTTTTACCTAAAATCGTTATTAATACATTAAACAGAAATAATTATGAATAAAAAGACACTTGCCAGGCTTTACGAATGGTTTTCGTCTATAGTACTGATATTCTTTTTAGTTGTAAGATTTGCGTTCCATGACAACGACACGCTTTATACAATCGTCTATATCTTGGTTGTTGCGGAAGGAGTTATAGGTCTGCTTACGTTTAAAAAGCGGAAGCCCGACTGGCGCATATTAGACATTACGTTCAATGTGATTTTGCTGCTGTTAGGCGGATTGGCGCTTGGGGCTACGTACATCGAATAAGGCAGACTAAGAGATTTACAGAAATGAAATATGGAAACATAATATGAGCAATTTAAGTTTAATCGCAGGTCTTGGCGTCGCCGTGGTGCTGTCTGTGGCGGCGTTTGTGGCAAGACGGCGCAAGAAGGTTAGCCACGACAGCATGGACTTATGCCTGGAACTGGTGTTCTTTTTTGCCGCATACAAGCTGTTAAAGATTGCGGCCGTAATGCTGGGCATGCCTTCGTCGTATTTCTATTTGGCAGCATTTGCGGTTTCTGCCGTAGCCCTTGTATACAGAATGTTGAGAAAATCAGCCGGGCGGCTTTACAACGGACTGTTGCTGCTTGCGTGCATGGGGTCGGCTATAGGCATTATAGATGCCGTGGGCTTGGCCTCAGGCCGCTGGTTTATGGTGTCGGCGAGCGCAGTAGTGGCGCTTGGCTCGCTCGCGTTTATCATGACAAGTATGCACAAGAAGAAAGACTTTGGCAACGACACGGCCGACATGGTGTCGGGAGTTGCGTTTATGGCCTCTGCCGTAAAGTTCTGGCAGCTTACGCTTAATGTGTCATGGCTGTGGGCAGTGCTGCTTGCCGTAGCCGTGCTTGTGGCCTCGCTTGCCGTATATCTTGTCGCGCTGATGCGCGGCGGCAGATAACGCAGCGTGCATTTATCAGGCATAACGCATTAATAACGCACCGGCATGAATAACAATGCCGGCATAGACAGGCAGGCATGGCTGCGAGAACGGGCGGCATTGACCGTGGCATGAGGTCTGCATCATGTGTTTATGTTCAGATTAGATGATTAAAAAAGAAAAAGGAGATTATATATGACACCATTACATCTGTGCTGCGCTGCCGGCAGGACAAAAGACGCACTGGGCAGTTACTCGATATTTTTATTTCCGATAGCTATAGGGCTGATTGTTGGATTTGACTCGTCGGCGTTTTACTTCTTCCTCATTCTGGCAGTGATTACAGTAGCGCTGAATATGGTTAATAAAGTAAGAAATGAGGAAGACAAAGACGCTGAAGAGCCAAATGCGTATGTCAAGGTGTTCAGATGCTTTTCGCTTTTGGTAATCCTGCTCTTTGTTATGGCTGAGACAATGTACCGGGACAACGCCACGCTTGGGGCAATGGTCTATGCCTTGTTTGCTGCAAGAGGCCTTATGGGGCTGCTTACACTGACTAAGAGAAAGCCCGACAGGCGCATGTCAGACATTGTGTTCAATGTGCTGTGGCTGCTGTTCGGTGCCCTGATGCTTTATTTCACATACGCCGGATAGCACCTACAGGCCACATCAGCACATCTACGCCAAGAGCCATGCACAGAATAATAGAAGCAGCATTGGCTGCAGCGTCAGTATTTCAGGTTCATCTTTCTGAACATAACAAAATCTTCGTCGCCACGCAAAATCTTCTTTATAGCCACAGGCAGGTTATGATCGTTGAGATAATGGCGCTCGCCCGGCTTATAGCTGCTGCTTGCCACCGACAGGCTGTCGGCACGCAGGGGCGTTGATATGCCTGCAAGCGAGAGCATGGTGTGGAACACCGACGCGCTCGTGGCCACACTCTTGCGGCTGTTAGAGCCGACGGCTGCAGCCTCGGCGGCATACATCTGCCTGTAAGACGGCGACATCCATATCAGCAGAGGCACGTGCAGCTCATAGTATGAAGGTATGGGTGAAGCATGAAGGAACAGCCTGCGGCCGTCGTCAAATATGTTTTCGCCGTGGTCTGAGGTGTAGAGCATGGCCGACACGGCACCGCTGCGGTCGAGCTGACGTATGAGCAACGACAAGAAACGGTCGGTGCTCCTGATGCTGTTGTCATAGGCGTTGAGCAGCTGCCTGCGGTTAGACACCTTGGCCTCGCTGGCGTTGTCGGGCCTGAACACGGCCTCTGACCGCCTGTAACGCTCGCGGTAGTTGAAGTGAGAGCCATACGTGTGCAGCACTATCAGCTCCTTTGCACGTTTCTTATCCAGTATGTCGTTCACCATACGCAGCATATCTTCGTCATACATATCGCTGCGTTCAGTTTCTTCTTTTATAAACTTCCAGTCGTCGGCCTCCTTGCCGAAGATGTCAATAAACGAGTGGTTAGGCCGCTGGTTTGATATGAATGTCGTATGGAAGCCTGCCTCGCGAAACGCCGTGATGATGCCTTTCTCGCGGTATATACGGCCGTAGTCTTCAGCCGAGGCTGCCGACATGAGCATCGGGACGCTCTTGTGCGTGGTGTTCGACTGCGTTATGGCATCGCTGAACACCGTGAGTCCGCCGGTGCGCTGAAGCATGGGCGTGGTGTTGCGGCCATAGCCGTAAAGCCCGAAGCTGTAGGCACGCGCCGTCTCTCCGATAACCAGCACATAGACCTCGCGCCCTGAGGCAGCATGGGTGGGCACGGCATTAAACCTGAAGCCGGCCGATGTCTGGGGATAATCTGCCGTGGCCTTGTAGCGGTCGGCGGCAAGATATATGTTGTAGAACACGTTGAGGGGATACAGATGCAGCCGTGCGCTGTAGTCGCGGCCGGCAAGATAGCTGCCCGCCATGCATGCCGCCCCTGCAACGAGAGCCGCAAGCGAACGGCGCCGCTGGCGCAGCAGGAAGCTGCGGCTGAGCACATCGCCGCGGCGCAGCGACACAACGGCCAGCACTATCACGGGCACATAAATAACCACGACGATTACTATTGCCGGCAGAAGATTGTCGAGCAGCTCCATGGCCTCGCCCACATTGGTGGTAACAAGATTGAGAAACATGTCGACGGCTATAATAGAATGGCCGAAGAGATAGAGCAGCACTATCTGGAAGGCGGCCAGAAACATCAGCGGAAAAAGCAGCAGAGCCGTCTTGCCGGGCTTACGGCCCAGCGCCATGAGCAGCCATACCGCCGCCACGGGCAGCACGATGTTGGTGACGGAGGCCATGATGCCCATGCGCTCGGTGAAGCACAGAGCCACGTTGGGTATTGCCAGCACGGCAACAGTAAGCCAGAATATGCCGCGCGGCGAGGCGCAGCATCTTATTATGTCTGTTGATTTGATCATTTCCTTTTATTGTATGTTTGTTGATTATGTCGTTGCAGGCGCCCCGACAGAACTTTGTCACGGCGCGGCAGCACACAGCCTCACGGCGGCAGCTGCCGAAGAACGTAAGCGGCGGGCGCTATGATACGGCAGACAGGGGACTATGATGTCCGCTGACGGCGCATGACAAGGCACAGCCGCAGAGAAGACGAGGTCAGAAGGCCTCGTTGATATGGAAGAGGAAGCCCGACTGTCCGCTCTTGCCGAAGCCGTAGTCGAGGCGTATGTTCACGTCTTTCTTGAACTCCCAGCGGTAGCCTATGCCGAAGTTGGGCAGCACGCGGTCGGCGCGTATGGCGCTGAACTTGCTGAACACCGTGCCCGCTCCGGCCCATACCACCATGCCGTTGCGCCCCCACAGATGCTGACGCAGCTCAACCTGCGCCTCTATCTTGTGCTTGTCGCGATAGCGTCCCTCATAATATCCGCGCATGGAATAAGAACTGCCCAGCAGCGCCATCATGCCCCACGAGGGATTGCCGAAGTTGAGCGTACTGGTGATGTCGCCCGCGATGATGCCTCCCTTCCACACCCGTCCGTATGCGCTGGCATGAAGGTCGGTGGTGCTGAAGGCATAGTCGTTGCCGAGGAATGCCGGCCGGAAATACTGCGACAGGTTGACATAGAAGCCCTTGTGAGGGTTGGTTATGACGTCGCGCGAGTCGTAAACGAGCGAGACGCCCGCGCCAACGTTCCATGTGCGCCTGTCCATGCCGTTGAGCAGTTCGGGGCGCTCTACGTTGTTGGCATAGGCAAAGTCGTAGACCAGCACCGGACCTGCATACAGATTGTCGGCAAAGCGCCACAGCAGACTTATGTCGGCATTGACCTGGCAGCGGTTCATCTCCGACTTGTTGGCGTCGTTGTTGCCCATCTCGTAGCCGATGCCCCAGAAGTCGCTCTTGAACGAGTCGAACGACACATCGTAGACCATGCGGCAGCGGTCGTGCGGAAATATATGGTTGCCCCTCACACCAATCTTATAATAGTTTGCCGTGGTGATGTCGCCGTAAAGGGCCACGTTAGAGCGCGTAAGGAGCGAGTCGGTCATGTCGGTGCGATACAGTCCGGTGGCAACAAGTCCAAGTCCGAGCTTGGTGTCGGTGCTGTAGTGCGGTCCGCCTATTATGCTGAAGTCGAACTTCTTGTAAGGTTTCTCCTTGTTCGAGTCGGCAAAATAGTCGATGACGCGGTTTATCAGTCCCTTTTTCTTCTTTTTCTCCGTAGTGTCAGCAGGACATGTTCCGGCCTGTTCACACGTGTCGGCCACTATGGTTCCGGCCTTGTCTCCGGCATCCTGCGCCCCCGCGGCTGCGGTTCCGAGCGCCATGATGGTTGTAAGCAGCAGAGTCTTCATCAGCTGTTGTCTTTATCAGTAAACAAGTTCAACATTGTCTATCCACAGAGTGTTTCCGGGCGATCCGATGTATGCACCGCCGTGGCTCGACGAGAATTGCAGCATCAGATGCGTAGGCGCAGTGCCCTTGGCAGCCCATCCCGTCTCAACCACGGGCACGCTCTTGCCCTTGCTGTTGCGTGCATAGTCGGTCTTGCGCAGCCCCATGGTCCTTGCGTCATAGTTAGGATTGTTCCTTATGTCGCCGTAAAGTATCTGATATGTGGCGTTGTTCACCCATCCGTTGGTGCTTGTCCCGTATTTCACTACGAGCGTGCCCACTCTTTCGGCCGTGATGTTCCCCTTGCTGTCCTCATGCCTCTTCTGCAGATACAGCACGGTTATGGCATAGTCCTTGCCTGCCACGGTAGAACTCTTGCTGAATCCGGTCTGCTTTATTCTGTTGGCCATGCCGGCCACCTTCACCCTATAGTCGTAGCGCAGCGCCTTGGGTCTGCCCGTAAAGTGTATACCGTTGTTCATGGCCTTTGGTCCGTCCTTGGTTCCGGTTATCGGCTCCTTCATGTCTCCCAGGAAGATAGAGCCTGCCGCCAGCACCTTGATGTTCATAAGGCCCATCACCTTGACGCTCTCGATGTGAGTAGTCAGCTTGGCGCAATATCCGCTGCCGTGCTTGTCGCGGTAGACCGAGTTGTTGGTCTTTACCACCCCCATGACCTTTGCCATCACGTTAGACGTGCCCCAAGGCGAACCTCCGCCGTTGACGTAAGGCTTGTTGCCGCTTATGGTGCGGCTTGGTCCTATCTCATACAGCGTCTTTGTCTGTCCCCCGATGATTGCAGATTCCTCTATCTTACGTATGGTCCAATTGTCCATATTGCCATAGCGAATGGGGACAACCTTCTCTGTGGCAGACGCCGGCAGGGTCAGCAGGATGACTAATGCCAGCATGAGGTTATTACATTTATGTTTCATAATGGTGGCAAATATATGAAAACTTTATTGTCTAAAAAAGTTTTTGAAGTGTTTTTGACTGTTAGAAGCTCCAAATGTGTGTATTATTTTGCAGTGAAAAACATTATTTAACTTTTAGTATACGATTATTCCACATCCAGCCCTATGACACAATACACGGCCGCACAGGATTAAAAGCGAGCGGCGTATTATGGTGCATATCGTTTAACCAAAATCTGTTGATTGGGGTTAAAAGTTAAAAATGAAAAACATCTCCGAAAAAGCGGAAGCCTCTACGCTCAAGATAAAGCCAAAATAAAACAGAACGATAAAGACGGATTTAGGCAGAAAAACATTCAATAACAAACTCGTCGGGCATGCTGTTCAGGAGCCGCAAGACGGCTGCCTGCTGACGCCGGAAATGGGGATACATAAAAAGTGGCTGAAAATCGTAACATTTTCAGCCACTTTTCATTAACAGAAGATTGTTTTGTGATGAATATTCAGCAATTCTTTAAGGAATTGCCGCCGATTTACATTCAGACTGTTAGTGGGCCGTTTACGGTGCAAAAGTGGGCCACTTTTGCACCGTAAACGGCCCACTTTTCATGCGCAAGTCATAGGTTAATTTTGCCAGTACGGCATGGCTGCCGCAACATGGCGCAGCCACACACGCCAACGATTTGTCACGCAGCAGCAACGGCGCACCGTTCTACCGGCTGACAACATGCCTGCCGATGCCGCACAAAAAAGGCCGTCGGCATTGTCTCCGGCAAATATAGATGCCGGAAGACAATACGGACGGCCGTATAGCGTGTGTATCAGTCAGGCCGGAGCGGCATGCCCTGGCCTGACCTTATTATTGCTGATGCCATGCCCATGCCGCCGCAGCGGCCGTGTCATGGTCAGGCTTCTCTCTGCTTCGTACCCATTCGGGCCTCAACAACGTTGATAACGTAGTCGCCAAGCTTCTCGCACTCGCATATTATGTCCATATACATCGTGCCGATGGCGTAGGTGTACTCATGGCTGTTCACGTCGTTGATGTTCTGGCTCTTCAGCTGGTTGCGATAGTTGTTAATCTCGTTCTCTATGTTGAACGAGCGGTTAACGTCGAGCTTGTCCTTGCGTCCCGAGAGCATGATGTTCATCTGCGTCAGGCTGTCGTCGGTAAGTTCAAACATCTGGTGCAGGTGTTCATACTGGCTTTCGGTGAAGTCTTCCTTGCCCTTAAACTTTCTGCTGATGTTGCGGGCTATGTTGTAGCAGCTGTCGCCGATACTCTCAATCTCCGATATCTCCCTGAGCATGGCCCTTATCCTGGCCTTGGTCTCGTCGCTGAGGTGGGCGTCGCTCACGCTGTCGAGATATTTGGCAATCTCTATCTCCATGTTGTCGCTGATGCCCTCATACTTCTCAATTCTGGTAAAGAGCTTCGTGAAGGCCGTGTCGTTGGTGGTGTTGAGCAGCTCGCGCACAAATCCGAACATGCGCTGTATGCGCTCAGCAAAAAGAATAATCTCCTTCTGTGCCTCGAGCACCGACAGCTCCGGCGTCTCCATGATGCTGTTGCCGCCGATATAGCGCAGGCGGAACTCCTCTTCCTCGTCGTTGGTGCGGGGCTTGATGAGCCAGCAGACAAACTTCTCAATCTGCGGTATGAACCATATAAGTATAAAGGTGTTGCAGATGTTGAACGACGTATGGAACGCTGCCAGCACTACAGAAAGCTTTATTGGGTTGAGGTCGTGCGACTGCGGGTCGTAGTTGACAAAGTTGCAGACGAGGTCGACAAACGGATAGAACACGCACAGCACCCACAGCACGCCGAACACGTTGAACACCAGATGGGCCAGCGCAGCCCTGCGCGCCTGTGTGTTGGCTCCGAGTGCGGCCAGGTTGGCCGTGGCGGTAGTACCGATGTTCTCGCCCATCACGAGCGCTATACCCAGATATATGGGCAGCACGCCGCTCGAGCAGAGCACCATGGTGATGGCCATCAGGGCGGCCGACGACTGCAGGATGCAGGTCAGCACGGTACCGATAAGAAGGAATACGATTATTGTTATGTAGCTGTTAGTGTCGAACGAACTGAAAAACTCTAACAGAGCCTGATTGTGGCCAAGGTCCATCTCCTTGCCCGTGTCGCTGAGAATTGCCAGCGAGAAGAACATGAAGGCTATGCCGAAGAGGAAGTCGCCTATGTAGCGGTGGCGCCGGGTGTAGATTAGCAGGATGCCGACAATAAAGGCAGGGAACACCACATCGGTGAAGTTGAACGAGAATCCGAGGCTCATGATCCATGCCGTAAGCGTAGTTCCAATGTTGGCTCCCATAATAATTGATATGGCCTGAGCCAATGTCAAGAGTCCGGCGTTGACAAACGATACTGTCATTACCGTCGTGGCCGACGACGACTGCACTGAGCAAGTTACGAACATACCGGTGAGCATTCCGGTAAACCTGTTTTTAGTCATCGTGCCGAGGATGTGGCGCAACTGTGAGCCTGCCATCTTCTGCAGAGCTTCGCTCATGCCTTTCATACCGTAGATAAGAAGGGCTAATGCTCCAATAATCTTAAAAAAAATCCAAATCGACATATTTTAATTTAATTTATCATGTCATGTTGCGATGTGATGCGAAAAACGGAGTATCTTTACGAGCGTAAATCGTTTAACCGCATGGATATGAAACAAACAATTCAAATACGTTGCAAAAATAATAAAAAAATTAAAAATTTTGCAATAGGAAGTACACTTTCTGATGTTTTTCGTGAATTTAATCTCGAAATGGATTACGGCCCCATAAGCGCAAAAGTAAACAACAAGGTGGAGGGGCTCAACTACAGAGTGTACCACAGCAAGGATGTTGAATTTCTTGACATAAGGTCGGCCTCAGGCTCGCGAGCCTACACGCGCACACTGTTCTTCGTGCTGTGCAAGGCCGTGCATGACGTGTGGCCGGGAGCCGAGGTGGTGATAGACATACCCGTGTCTAACGGCTACTACTGCAACATCAACATAGGACGACCGCTCACCGAGGCCGACGCCGACGCGCTGCGCTCGCGAATGCAGCAGATTATCGACGACGCGCTGCCCATACGCCGCCACGAATGCACCACGGAAGAGGCCATCGGCATGTTCTCCGAGATGGGCATGGACTCTAAGGTTAAGCTGCTAAAAAGCGTAGGCTCGCTCTACACCACATACTACGAAATCGACGGATACAAGGACTACTATTACGGCACGCTGCTAACCAACACGCGCCAGCTGTATCTCTTCGGCCTCGAGAAGTATTACGACGGCATGCTGCTGCGCATACCTCTGCGCGACGACCCGTCGCGCCTGGGCGACCTGATAAGGCAGGACAAGATGTTCGAGATATTCAAGGAGCACCACCGCTGGCAGAAGATTCTGGAAATGAGCACCGTGGGCGACTTTAACGACGCCGTAAAGAACGGCCACTCTACCGACCTTATCAACGTGTCGGAAGCCCTTCAGGAGAAGAAGATATCGCAGATTGCCGACATGATAGCGGCGCGCAAGGGCGTAAGAGTGGTGCTGATATCGGGCCCGTCGTCGAGCGGCAAGACAACGTTCTGCAAGCGTCTGTCCATACAGTTGCTAACGTGCGGCATCAAGCCCGTGCAGATTTCTTTAGACGACTATTTCGTCAACCGTGAGCTTACGCCTAAGGACGACAAGGGCGACTACGACTACGAGAGCCTCTACGCGCTCAACATCCCGCTGCTCAACGAGCAGCTCAACGCGCTCTTTGCGGGCGAGGAGGTTGAGCTGCCGCGCTATAACTTCCAGTCGGGACGCAGCGAGAAGAGCGGACGCAGGCTGAAACTGCTGCCCGACAACGTGCTCGTAGTGGAAGGCATCCACGCGCTCAACCCCGAGCTCACGGCCAAAATACCAGAGGAACAGAAGTTCCGCGTGTATGCATCGGCACTGACAACCATACTGCTCGACACGCACAACTACATACCGACGACAGACAACCGACTGCTGCGCCGCATCATACGCGACTACAAATACCGCGGTGTGAGCGCCGCCGAGACCATACGCCGCTGGCCGAGCGTGCGTGCCGGCGAGAACAAGTGGATATTCCCCTATCAGGAGAACGCCGACGTGATGTTCAACTCTGCCCTGCTCTTCGAGCTTGCCGTCATAAAGAGCCAGGCCGAACCGCTGCTCGAGCTTGTGCCTGAGAACATGGAGGAGCACGCCGAGGCCTACCGCCTGCTGAAGTTCCTCAAGTATATCGCCCCGATACCCAACCGCCAGCTGCCGCCTACGTCGCTGCTGCGCGAGTTCCTGGGCGGCAGTTCGTTCAAGTACTGATGCCGTTGCTTTTAGCATTATTTCAATAAAAAACAAAATAGCCGGATGTCTTTATACATATATTTAATAAAGACGTCCGGCTATTTCTTTGCATACGTCATATGTAATACTACGAGTTGATGGCTGAAGACGCATTGCTGCCACGCCGACAGGCTGTTCTCTCCACACTAACAGTGCCGGCTCTGCCATGACGGTTCGGCATACTGCATGCCCGGCTGTCGGTCATAAGCCAATCATCGTCTGCCGACAGCCTTGCCGACACAACACGAGGCGGTCTGTCTTACCCATAATACTTTCTGCCTGAAACATCATGCCCGCATCCAAACTGTCACGCCTATAACGCATCTGTCTTTAAAATCTTCCGTTTAATTCGCATTTATTACTGATTAAGCAACATAAAACAGGGGCTTTTTACTTCATATTGATACATATGAAGTGAAAACGGCAGGATATTTTAAAGAAAATAACAACATTTATTTAAATTTGCAAATGACAGACACTTTGTTACCTCGAAGTATCATATTATGTTTAATTTAAATTGTTATACTCATGAGAAAGACGTTACTTTTATTGGCTGTTGCACTTGCAACATTTGCTGAAAATGCATGGGCAGACAAAAGCTTTAAGACATTACCGGAGTTAACTTACGGAGTGGCGATTTCACCCAGCGGACAATATCTTGTAGGAGTGAATCCCTCATACATGGTTGACGGCTCTTATTCTGTCAGCTATCTGTATGACACCAACACAGGTGAGACACAGTGGCTTACCGAGTTTGACCAAAACGACTTCAGCAAGTCAGGAGAATTTAAGGCCGTAAACGACGCCGGCGTGATTTGCGGATCATCAAAGGACCCGGATCTTCTCATAACTTACTCTGACATGTTTGGCACTGAAACCAGACCAGCCAACTCTGCCGCGATATGGAAAGACGGCAAATGCACGCTTCTTTACTACGGCGACTTCGACACATCTAAGTTTGAATTCCTGGGTGACGGCTCACAGGCTACAGACATTTCGGCCGACTCAAAGACCGTCTGCGGATATATCAGCACAGGCAATGCCGCATCATTCTATCCATGTATGTGGAAAGAGGGCAACGACGGCAAATGGACTCTCGAGTGGCTCGCATTACCTGAAGATGCCAAAGGCGGAAGACCTTACTTCATCTCTGACGACGGCACAGCTATTGTAGGAACCATAACAGACGCTACAAACAACCAGCAAGTAGCATTATGGAAAGACGGAACATACACCATCGTGACAGACGAGCAGTTCGGATGGGAATCTTCAGGCTACGGCGGACAGGTGAAGATTCTGTCAATGAGCCCTAACGGCAAGTTCATCGTGGCCAAGAATCCGTCCAACATGGTATATCTCTACAACATTGAAGCCAATGAAGGACGCAAGATTCCTGCCTTCGAAACAGCAGCAAACATAGAATATGCAGCCGTGGACAACGAGGGCAACGTGGTGGCTGCCTATAACTATGGCTCTATATTCTTCGGCGGAGACGTATATACACGCCCGTTCTGGTACTCATACAAGGAGGACCGCAACCTCGACTTCCCTTACTATATGCAGCTGTTTGCCAGCGGAGTTACTCCCGACTTCACATTTGAGTATGGCGAGAAGACACAGGCTGTGCCCATGGCAATATCTGCCGACGGCAACGTAATAGTAGGAAACATCGACATCTATGCAGCCGTAGGACAGAAGGCAAAGTGCTGGATTCTGAAATCAGAAAGATACGACGTGTCTATCCCTGTAACCCCGTCAGGACTCTCTGCCAAGTCGGAGGCTTTAGGACAGGTTACGCTGACATGGGCAAAGGACGAGACTAAATATGAAGACCTGACCCTGAAGTCATACAACATCTACCGCGACGGCAAAAAGGTTGCCAACGTTACAGCCGACAAGCCGATGACTCTGACCGAGAACAACGTTCCGGCAGGACACCCGGGCTATGCCGTTGAAGCAGTGTTCGAGACAGCAGACGGCGGCGAGATGCTTTCGCCAAAGTCAAACATTCTGAAGGCTTCTGTGCCCGATACATACGACATGCCTCTGTTCGACGACTTCTCGTCAAACTCTCTTGAGACAAACTACTGGGAGTCTAAAGTTGAATACGGCGATCCTACTGACGCAATGTGGAGCGTCATGCAGGACTACGGACTGATGGGCAGCAGCATTTCTTATATGGTAATCTCACAGCAGCCTTATTCAGGAAGCCTCATATCACGCCCGCTCGACGCCACAAAGGCAGAATCAGTAAGCCTGTCGTTCTTCATGCAGATGGCACCGCTGAACTCCGTAGACCAAGATCTCGAGAAAGACTCTATCAGCGTTGACATCTCTACCGACTTCGGAAAGACATGGAAGGAGATAAAGGCATGGTCGCTGAAAGACATCTATGCACAATACAGCTACAACGTAATTAACCTTGACATATCTGCCGGAACAACAGGCAAAATCTTCCAGCTGCGTCTGCGCAAGCACGGACAGGGCGTTGCTCAATACATGATGTACGTAGACAACCTGAGGATTGAGGCCGGAGGCTCTGGCTCAAAGGCTCCTGCCGGACTTACAGGCACACTGGGCAAAGACGGCAAGTCGCTCTCACTGATGTGGCAGAACCTCTCAGGCGCTTACCAGCTCAACTACATCAACGATCCTTCTTTCATCAACAAATACACCATAGGCAACGAAGGCAAGGAACTTATTGCCGCCAACAAGTTTGAACCTGAAGACCTGGTTGCATACAAGGGCAAATATCTCTCAGGCGTGCAGACAACCATCAACTACTACAGCACAGAAGAGGAAGTAAAGGGCATACATGCTTCAGTTGTAGTGTTTGAAGACGGCAAGATGGTACGCGAACAGGAAATAAAGGACATGACATACAACGAGGCTCTGACCGTTGCTCTCGACGAGCCGCTCCTCATCGACGGAACCAAGGAGCTGATGATAGGTGTTAAGATCTTCGACTACGACGAGCAGCAGATACCTATATGCTACATTATAAGCGACAAGTTTGTTGCAGGCAAGAGCGACCTCTACTCTGAGGACAACGGTGCAAGCTGGCTGAAACTCTCTGAATTCTACAACGAGCAGGGCACACCTGAGCAGGGATACTGCTGCTGGGACATCACCGGATGCATCACTGACAATCCTGAACTCACACCGGTTGCAGAGGGCGATCTGTTTGCATACAACATCTACCGCGACGGCGAGCAGCTCAACGAAGGAGTAATCGACAGACTGCAGACCCGCTTCACCGATCCCGAACCTACTGAGGACGCATGCTACCAGGTAGTTGGCTTCTTCTACGACGGCACAAAGTCAGAGGCTTCTGAGCAGTTCTGCCTCGACGACGTAACAGGCATTGAGCACAACATAGCCGACAACGTGACGATAACACGCAATGAAGGCGACAACTGCCTGACCATCAACGGCAAGTTTGACAATGCCACTCTCGTTGACATCAGCGGTGTATGCGTGTCACGCTCTGAAGGCAACCGCCTGTCGCTGAACGGAGTTAAGGCCGGCATCTACATCATCAGCATCAATGTTGACGGCAGAGTTTACACACAAAAGATGATTGTAAAGTAAAAGTCAGCAGCTAATCCTGCTGCATGATTATCACCCTAACCTATTTTCAGGCGGCTCTTTCCTCGCGAAAGGGCCGCCTTCTTTATCCCCTTGCCGGTAGTCATGCCGTGCCTGCAGCGCACATCACGGCGGCACACGGCACCCCACTACTCACGCCCATTGCCGCCGCACAGCCCTCGACATCAGACAGCTCCTCACCGCGTGCCACTGCGGCAACGGCTGAATACACATTGAGCCGCGTTGAAGCCAAACGCTTACACATTGATTTATGCTGACGCTCTCATACTGCGATATTTGAAAATTAAAATCTCCCGGCCGCAAAAACGGGCAGTTTTCGCGTGCAATCGCAACAGTCTAAGCATCAGAGTGTTATACTCATAAAGAGCATAATGTGCAACATTTTTTGTCCCAATTAGGACAAAAAAGCCATTATTTCAATAAAAAAACAGGCCCGTTTACGGTGCAAAAACCGCCTGTTTCTCATCCAAAAGTGGTCGAGTAATTTTTCAAAAGCATACCTTTTACATGATAATGTAAATATTGTTTACCGCCGCCATGCCTCCGCTGCCCTCACGAATTCTATTTCGTCTGAAAATCCTGACAAAACTCTGATGACACATTGCCATGTCTGACGGCTGTAAAGACGACAAAAAGAAATGTCTCCACAACACGATGCACAATCCTTTGTGTGTGCCGTGTTGCAGAGACAACATTACCCAATAAAAACAATCTTAAAACCCAAAATCGGTCAGCAGACCGCATATTATGTTCATCAGCCAAACTAATACCTTCGTCTGTCATTGTGCTTTCTGTCGGCATCTTGCCGTTTGCATTATCCTTACACAGGCTGCCAAGACGGCGTAAAAGATGACGGCTGTAAGCTCAATATAAGACATGGATGCGGCTGAAACATAAAGAAATCATTAAATAAAAAGCCCGCACCTGCCACACGGCAACAAGAACGATAGGAACAAATTGCCATAAGGCTTTCCGTAACGGAACGGCACGACTGCCTGAACCACACGAAACTGCCGGCACGAGCCTTGGCGCTGTCAGTCTCAGCGCTTTATAAAACTTTTGATGTTGTCAGGTATTACGGGCATGGCGCCGCTCTGTGTGCACACATAGGCTGACACCTTTACCGCAAGGGCATGGGCATCCCTGACGTCCATGCCGCTCAATATGGCGGCACAGAACGTGCCCGTGAACGAGTCGCCAGCGCCTACAGTGTCTGCCACCTCTACTATCGGGGTCTCCTGGAAGGACACGCTGCCGGGTGTGAACACGTAGCTGCCGTTGACGCCGCATGTCAGCACAAGCATGTCAAGGTTGTACTTACCAAGTATCAGCCAGCACTTGTTGCTCATGTCAAGACCGGGATAGCCGAACAGGCGGCCTATCACAACGAGCTCCTCGTCGTTTATCTTCAATACGTTACTAGCCCCGGATAGCCGAACAGACGGCCTATCACAACGAGCTCCTCGTCGTTTATCTTCAGTACGTTGCAGCGCTTCACCGACTCGCTTATCACTTCCTTCGTGTAGAAGTTCTGGCGAAGGTTGATGTCGAATATCTTCAGGACGCCCTTGTCAGAGGGCATCGCGTCGAGGAACTTGCCGATCGTATCGCGCGAAACGACGTTGCGCTGGGCCAGAGAGCCCCAGCACACTGCACGGCAGTCGCGGGCAAGTGCCTCAAGTTCCGGGGTGAAGGGGATGTTGTCCCAGGCCACGTTCTCGCGGATGTCATACGTCGGGATGCCGTCGTCGTCGAGCGTAACCTGAACAGTGCCCGTGGGATAAGGTACGCGAGGCATCATGTATTTAAGACCTTTGTCGTCAAGGGCGGCGAGGGTCTCGTCGCCTAGGCGGTCG
>NZ_HF986771.1:0-22303 GCF_000431195.1 Prevotella sp. CAG:255
TCTTTCCCCACTATTTATCGGGTGAGCCGAAATTTCCTTATTGCAACAGATAAAGCATAAAGTCTACTATAAAAAAGCAAGAAAGAGGCTGAATAACAAATTTGTTATCAACGTCTTTCTTGATGAATATTTATATCTCAATATTAATGAATACAGGAACCGTATTCAGAAAAGTAAATTCTAAATATCAATATCTTTATAGAGATATCTTTTTATACTCTTTTTAGGTGTCTTTTCAAATTCTTCATCTTGAAGTCTTATCTTGGAAATCTTGCAATAAGATGGCATTACTTGATTCAATTCAGCCATATTCTGTTCCATAATATTCTGCAAATCATCTTTCGAAAAGCCTAAATTTCTTGCTTCCTCATAATCAGGATATACCAATGCAACAAGTTTGTCGTCTTTCTGTATCACGAGACTTTCCACAACCATTGCCATACTATTTAGCTTATCCTCGATTTCCTCGGGATAAATATTTTGACCATTTGCCCCCAAAAGCATATTCTTGCTTCTACCCTTAATAAAAACATTACCGTCTGCATCTATTAAGCCTAAATCACCTGTATGATACCAGCCATCTGAGTCCAAAGCCTGGTGAGTTGCTTCTTCATTTTTATAATATCCTAACATAACATTTGTTCCACGGGCCAAAATCTCACCAGGAACATTATATGGGTCTGGACTATCAATTTTAACTTCCATATGTATCACAGCCTTACCACACGACATCGGGACAAAATCATGATAATCGGAATATGTTATAATCGGAGCACATTCTGTTGCCCCATAACCAACGGTAATCGGAAAGTCTATACTCTTCAGGAAAGACTCTACTTCCTGATTAAACGCAGCTCCTCCAACAATTATTTCATACAGGTTACCACCAAAGGCATTATAAACCTCTTCGCATATTCTCTGCTTAACTTTTTTACTTATAACCGGCATGTTGAGCAATAAGCGCATCTTATTATTTTGAATCTTAGGAAAGACTCTTTTTCTTATTATCTTCTCAACAACTAAGGGAACAGCAATAATTATTGCCGGTTTTATATCCTTAAATGCTTGTGCAATAATCGCAGGACTAGGTACACGTGTCAAGAAGAATATATGGCATCCATGACAAAATTCAAACAAAAACTCAAAAGCCATTCCATACATATGCGCCATAGGCAAAATACTTACAGTGTTTGAACCTCTGGAAATATTTTTTCCTAAAGCATTCATTGCGAAATCCAAATTTCCCCATAATGCCCTATACGGCAACATAACACCCTTCGAGAAACCCGTTGTTCCACTTGTGTAATTAATCAAAGCAAGTTCATCAGGACTTTGTTCAATATAATAATGTATATGATTTTTTCTAAATGCCTTAGGATATTTCCTACCAAACAACTCATTTAGATGCTCTCGTGCATATGTCAACTTGTCTGTGCGCGAAACAACCAATGAATAATCAGGTATATATATTATACCTTCAAGACTTGGCATTTTTGTTGCATCTATAGTTGTAGCAACAACATCTCCGACAAACAGCAGTTTTGCTTCACTATGATTTACTATATTATAAACTTGCTCCGGTGTAAATTCATGCAAAACAGGAACAGCAACAGCTCCATACGTAAGTGTTGCAATAAAGGCTACAGCCCAGTTTGCACTATTACGGCCACAGATGGCAATTTTGTCACCTTTTACAACACCGCTATTTTCAAACATTATATGCAACTTTTCAATTTTTCTTGCAACATCTTTATATTGAAGTGTTACACCTTGATAATCAGTTAAAGCATCTAAATCCCAATTATCAATAATGCTTTTTTCTATAAACGAATTAAAACTTGGTATTTTTTCCATTGCACAAAAATAATAAATTTGTGCAAAGATAAATCATTACTTGCACATTTCAAAATTATTTGTGCAATTTTTCTGTAAAGTTAATTACAGTTATCAATAAATCTATCTTGATAAGATAAATATTGTAATTTTCAAAGATACATCTATTATCTAATATCAAATTCATACAATCAACGTCTATTAGGCTATAAATAAATCAAATGTTTACAATAGACAACAATCTGAACAACAGGCAAAACAGGCATTGCCTATTTAAAAGTATATAATATATAGAAATAACTCGATTTGAAAAAAAACATGTATATTTGCAAAGTGGAAATTATTAAAAGAATCATATTAACATCTCTTTTAGTCTTCTGTCTTATACCGTACAGAACAAAAGCTGAAACGACATCAGACTCGCTAATACTTCAACGAGTTCTGAAATACAAACAAAGTGTATCAGAAGAAGTAAAAGGAATCCACACAAATGTCTATTTAAGATATTATTTTAAAACAGATAAAAGAAATATAACATTGATGGCTATACCTTCCATGTATGCGATATCAAGAGGAAGGCGAGAATATGTAGGGGAAACATACAGCAATATATATATTAAAGACAATTACATTTCTGAAGCGACACGCCAATTAAATATTGGAACCATACCCCATCATAAAAATGCAATGACTACATTGCTGAAATATCTGATGCCGAATATTTATGATGTAACAATATTAGACAATCAAATTCTTTCTCCATTTAATACATATAATACAAAGCTATACAAATACGATATTACAAGTTTAACAGATAATCGTTCTGAAATTGTTTTCAGGCCCAAACTCCACAATACACAAATGATAAGTGGTTCTGCAATTGTCGAAAGAACTACAGGTAGAATTATACGAATGCAATTTATGGGCGAATACGATATGGTGAAGTTTCATATAGACGTATTAATGGGCAAATATGGCATATACTCATTACTACCTAAGAAATGCGATATTGACGCCGTATTTCATTTTATAGGAAATAAAATTCATGCATCTTATCATTCGGTTTATGATAATCCTATCACCCTACCCGATTCAATAATAAATTCACACGACATCAAATTAATGGAAGAAATAAGGCCAGACACGCTGCCTATCCACTTTAAAGATGCTTATATCAAATATGGCTATAATAACACAACTGATACAATCCAGAATGTCAAAGAAAACAAACGTTGGGACCAAGTTTTATGGGATGTTTTAGGTGATCACATTATCAATCGCACAAAAGGTAACTTTGGAACCAACAACCAGGGCGCTTTTAGAATATCTCCAATTTTAAATCCATTGGAATTAAGTTACAGCGGGCGAAAGGGTATAACATACAAATTAAAAATCAACGGCAGTTATAATTTTTCTTTAAATAAAGATATTTCTTTATCTTTTAATTCAGGATATTCGTTTAAACAGCATCAGCTATATTTCAGAATGCCTATCCGTTTTACATACAATAAGAGAAGAAATGGATATACAGAATTTGAAATTGGTAATGGAAATAGAATTACCAACTCCAGTATAGTAGACCAAATAAAAAATGAGACACTTGATTCCATCAATTGGGACAACATGAATTTAGATTATTTTAAAGATTTCTACTTTAAATTCAAAGCAAATTATGACTTATCGGATAAATGGAGCATACAACCTGGTATAATATATCACAAACGCTCTGCCGTTGATAAAACAGGATTTGAGCAAGCAAAAAGGCCTACAGAATATTATTCGTTTGCTCCATCATTACAAATACAATTCCGGCCATACGGATGGAACGGACCTATATTTACGACTGACTACGAAAGAGGAGTAAAAAATGTATTTAACTCAGATATGGAATATGAACGCTTTGAGTTCGATGCTTCATGGAAAAAACAATTTCATTCTCTGAAAGCTATTTCTCTTAGAGTTGGCAGTGGATTTTATACATCCAAAAGTAGAACATCATATTTCTTAGACTATACAAATTTCAGAGAAGAGAATATTCCTGGAGGATGGAATGACGATTGGACAGGTGAATTTCAATTATTAAACAGCAACTGGTATAATGCTTCGGAATATTATGTGCGAACAAATGCAACTTACGAATCGCCATTAATGTTATTGTCCCGAATACCATATGTAGGGCGACTGATGGAGATAGAACGTATATATGTAAACACACTCTTTGTTGAGCATCTACATCCATATATAGAATGTGGATATGGGTTCACAAACAGATTTTTTTCTATGGGCTTATTTTTAGCGACTCGAAATGCTGATTTTGAAGGTATAGGATGTAGGTTCGGATTTGAATTGTTTAGAGACTGGTAACAATTAATATTTTAACATGAAACAATTAACAGTATATAAAGCTAGCGCTGGAAGCGGTAAAACATTCACCCTTGCCGTTGAATATATAAAACTCCTGATCAAAAATCCAATGAGTTTTAAGAACATTCTTGCTGTAACCTTTACCAATAAAGCTACAGAAGAAATGAAAATGCGAATATTAAGCCAGTTATATGGAATTTGGAAAATGCTTCCTGATTCGCATCTTTACATGAAGGAAATAACAGGAAAACTAAATATAAGCGAAGAACAAGCAAGCCGACAAGCCGGAATAGCCTTAAATAGCCTCGTTCATAATTACAACTATTTCAGAGTTGAGACGATAGACTCTTTCTTTCAGTCTGTATTACGTAATCTAGCACGCGAATTAGATTTAACAGCAAACCTAAAAATCGGCTTAAATGATTCTCAAGTAGAAGAAGAAGCAATAGATCAACTTATAGACTCACTGACGACAACAAGCCAATTATTACAATGGCTTATAAATTACATTTTTACAAACATCGATGAAAACAAAGGTTGGAATGTTATTGGTCAGATTAAATCATTTGGAAAAAACATTTTTCAAGATTACTACAAGTCCATCAGCGACAATCTAAATAAGATAATCACTGAGAATAATTTTTTTGATATATATATTAAGGAGCTAAAAGAAATCCGTAGTAATGCTAAAAAATGCATGGCAGCATATGCAGACCGGTTTATAAATGAAACAACCAAGGCCGGATTAGACCCTAATACATCATATGCATCAAAAGGCAAAGGCATATGCAGTTATTTCAAAAAACTTAAAACAGATGATTTCAGTGATGATAAATGTGTTAACAACACCTTGAAAAAATGCCTTGACAGTGCTGAAAGCTGGACGACCAAAACTAGTCCAGACCGGAATACTATTATATCATTAGTAAATGAAAGCTTAATGAAACTGCTACATGAAGCTGAAACAGAACGCTCAAAACAATGGAAGCTTTATGCAACAGTTGAGGTTACTCTGAAACACCTTAGTAAATTACGCCTTCTAAATAAAATTGAGAGTAAAGTGAGAGAATTAAATGAAGATGCCAACAGATTCCTGCTAAGTGACACTCAGTACCTGCTTCATTCACTCATCAAAGACAATGATTCTCCGTTCATATTTGAAAAAGCCGGATGTCAACTTGAACACATAATGATAGATGAATTTCAAGACACAAGCTCTGTTCAATGGCAAAATTTTAAAGTCCTGCTTAAAGAATGCATGAGTCATGGCTCAAATGATAATGACACCGTCAACAACCTCATTGTCGGAGATGTCAAACAAAGTATATACAGATGGCGTGCCGGAGACTGGCGCTTACTTAACAATATCAAAGAGCAATTTCCGTCTTCAAAGGAGCAGGTGGACGTGTGTTCACTTCAAACAAATTACAGATCTGAAAAAAACATCATTGATTTCAATAATGCTTTTTTCACTTTAGCTGCACAATATGAATACACACGTGGCCAAGAAATCGGACTTGACAGCAGTGCCAATGAAATCAAAACTGCGTATGGAGATGTTAAACAGAATGCAAGACAAGGAAAAGCCCAAGCCGGATATGTAAGATTAACACTGCTACCAAATGAAGATTATAATGATACGACATTAGAATATATTGAAAGCAGCATAGATGAGATAATAAAATCAGGTATGCCGTTGAATAAAACTGCAATATTATTTAGATACAATAAGTTGATACCAATTGTTGCAGACTATTTCATGGAAAAAAGACCCGACCTGACTTTTATAAGCGATGAAGCCTTCAGGCTAGATGCATCAAGTGCTGTTAATACAATTATGCTTGCCTTACAGTTACTCGTACATCCTGACGACATAATGTCAAAAGCTAATTTGGCTGTTATATATCAGAATACAATATTGAAAAAAGATCTGAATGTAAGTAAAATTCTCACAAGCTTCGTGTCAGAAACTGACAATGCTGATTCTTTTTTACCGTCAAGCTATATTGACAATATGCAACAACTCATCAAAAAGCCATTGTTTGACATTATTGAATTTATATATTCCACTTTTGAGCTTGAAAAGATGCATGAACAAGGTGCTTATATATGCGCTTTTTATGATCAGGTCTCTGATTTTATAAATAACAATTCAGGCAATATTGATAAATTCATCAATGAGTGGAATGAGAACATACATTCAAAAACAATTCAATGTGATGAAATTAACGGTATAAGACTTATAAGTATTCATAAGAGCAAAGGCCTGGAATATGATAATGTAATTATTCCATTCTGCGATTGGACTCTGGAAAACAGAAACACCACGTTATGGTGCAATCCGAAATATCAGCCATTTGACAAATTGCCGATAGTTCCTGTAGACTATAACAAAAAATTGCTCAATACAATATATGTTGATGATTATAAAAACGAATATTTACAAAACACTGTAGATAATCTCAACTTGCTATATGTTGCATTTACAAGAGCATGTAAGAACCTGTTTGTTATAGGAAAGAAAAACAATTCATCCAAAAGTATAAGGAACAGATCTGAGATATTAAACGATAACATAAAAGGATTGGCAGAGATATTACCCGGGGCTTCTATTTCCGGGATTGAACAGGAAAATGAGCCAACTATATTTGAGTATGGAGAACTTTGCTGTGATGAAGAGACAAAGTCTGTAAAAACAGAAAATGTTTTTATACAACAGACTTTGCCATATAAAGTAAATATGAAAACATCAAACTATGTGGCTAATTTCAGACAAAGTAATAAAAGTAATGATTTTATAAAATCTGAAAACGAAGAGAACGAACACGAACGTTATATAAAAATGGGTAGTGTATTACACAAATTGTTTTCAATGATTCGTACTACCGATGATATAGACAATGTGTTAAAACAATTCGAATTCGATGGTGTACTTTATGATGATGATATAACGGCAGATAAAATGCGGAGTATGCTAGCAAAACGTTTATCTGATAAACAAGTAGCTGACTGGTTTGACTCACGTTGGACAGTATTTAACGAATGTAGCATTCTTGAATACGACAAAAATACTAACAAAGTTATTGAAAGGCGGCCAGATAGAGTAATTACAGACGGCACCAGAATGAAAGTTATTGACTTTAAATTTGGCAAACCTTGTAACGAATATATAAATCAAGTAAAACAATATATGTCTCTACTAAAATCAATGGGGTATCAAAATGTTGAAGGATATCTGTGGTTTGTTTATTCAAACAAGGTCAACAAGGTGGAATAATACATTTCGCAATCACTCTCATCATTTGTAACTAATACAACGGAAGTAACATGAAGAAATTTTTAGAATACGTAGCAGAAGACATCGTAAATAAATATGGCACTAATTTGTCAAACATAGCTGTTGTGTTTCCTAATAAACGTGCATCAATATTCTTGAACGAACAGCTTGCCATAAAAGCCGGCCGTCCTTTATGGTCACCGGCATATATTACTATCAGCGACTTTTTTCGTCAGCATTCATCGCTGTTAATTGGAGATTCAATAAAACTTATATGCGAGATACATAAAAGTTTTACTGAATGCACCCAAATAGACGAATCGCTAGATCATTTTTATGGATGGGGACAATTACTATTGGCTGATTTTGACGACATAGACAAGAATATGGCTGATGCCTCAAATGTATTCAAGAACATTAAAGACATCCATGAATTAGACGACATTTCATATCTTACAGATGAACAAAAAGAGATTCTGCATAAATTTTTCAGCAATTTCACGACAGACAATGAATCTGAACTGAAAAAACGCTTCTTAAAATTATGGGGACATTTCGAGGATATATATAACAACTACAAAGCAAGACTCCGTGAACAAAATATTGCATACGAAGGAATGCTGTATAGAGAAGTTGCCCAACAGGATATTGATTATAAATATGACAAATATCTGTTTGTCGGATTTAATATGGTTCAAAAGGTTGAGCAAAAAATATTCTCAAATTTACAGAAAAAAAATAGAGTTGGTTTTTATTGGGACTTTGATTCGTTTTATATGCCGCCAAATAAAAACGAAGCCGGTCACTATATTGAAAAATACCTTAAAGACTTTCCTAATGAGCTTAAATCGTCTGACAAAAGTATCTATAATAACTTGTCTGCAGGCAAAAGAATTACATATGCTAACGCATCCACAGAAAACATTCAGGCAAGATACGTAAGTGACTGGTTGAAAGAAGAAGAAAGATATAAAGATGGTAAAAATACTGCTATAGTTTTATGCGACGAGTCTCTTTTACCAACAATCATACACTGCATACCCAAAGAAGTTGAATGCGTAAACATCACTTCTGGCTATCCACTTTTTCAGACACCAGTTTCATCGTTTGTTCTACAGCTACTCGATCTTAAATTAAAAGGCTATTCACACAACAAAAACAGATATCAGCTTCATTATGTAGCTCAGATTTTGTCGCATCCTTATGCACAATATATATCAGAAAAATGCTCGGACCTATTGAATGAACTAAAAGAAAAGAACATTTATTATCCAACATTTCAGATTCTTGACAAAGATGAATTTACAAAACATCTGTTTGAGCTACAGAATAACAATAACGATTTGATGCAATGGCTTATGGACATCTTGAAACGAGTTGCCATAAATATGGGCAATACAGACAAAGACCCATTGTTTCAAGAGTCGATATTCAGGATGTACACATTATGCAATAGATTAAATGAACTGGTCAAGTCAGGCGACCTTGATGTGGACGTAATAACATTGCAAAAGCTTATCGTGCAACTGATCAGCTCAACCTCTATTCCATTTCATGGTGAGCCAGCAGAAGGCATCCAAGTTATGGGTATACTTGAAACCAGAAATCTGGATTTTGAGCATGTACTGATTCTCTCATGTAATGAGGGAAATATGCCAAAAGGCATAACGGACTCGTCCTTTATACCTTATTCGATAAGAAAGGCATACGAACTGACAACGGTAGATAACAAAGTAGCCATTTATGCATATTATTTCTACAATTTGATACAGAGAGCCTCTGACGTTACAATTGTATACAACAACTCAACAGAAGACGGACACACAGGTGAAATGAGCCGATTTATGCTTCAACTTATGACAGACGGTAACTTTGACATCAAGCGCATATCCCTAAAAACAGATCAACAGCTGGTATATTCAAAGCCTAATATAATTGCCAAGGATGAAACCATTGTCAATATATTAAACTCGATGAAATTTATTTCACCGACATCAATAAACAGATATATGCGTTGTCCGCTGCAATTTTACTTTTACAATATTGCCCAGATTAAAGAACTTGATGAAAGTGACGAAATGGACAACAGGATGTTTGGTAATATATTCCATGGAGCTGCAGAAATATTATACCGGAAATATCTTGACGCAGAAAACCACATCATTACAAAAGAAACCATTAATAAAGCATTGGAAGACAAATCGTTAATTGGAAGGATCGTTGATGAGGCCTTTACCGAGATATACTTTAAGCAAGAATATAATGACAACAATAACAAATCGTTTTATAATGGCCTGCAGCTGATTAACCGAGAAGTAATAATAAGGTATCTGAAAAGATTAATTGAAATTGACTCAGCATTGGCACCATTTACTATCATTGGGATTGAAAATGACGTCTATGAGGATATTAAATTTGTTGCAAATGGTGACGAACGTAAGATATGCATAGGCGGACGCATAGACAGAATGGACAAAATTGTTGATAAAGAAAATAATACAGAAAAAATAAGAATTGTTGACTATAAGACAGGAAGCAGTAATCTAAAAGATGCGAAATCATTGGACGACATATTCATACGTCCGCTAAATACAGAGATACACGCAGACTATTATCTGCAAATAATGCTATATTCGTTAATAGTAAGAGGCAATAAGAAATATAACAGCAGCAGTTTGCCTGTAAGTCCTGCACTGCTTTTTATACAGCACTCTTCAGAAGAAGGATATAATCCGATAATATCAATAAACAAGAATAAGATTAACGATATATCTGAATATCTGCCAGACTTTTTGGAGAATGTCAAGTCTATATTGTCTGAAATATTTGACATTGCCACTCCATTTAAGCCTACTACAGAAAGAAAAACATGTGAAAACTGTCCGTATGCACGCTTGTGCAACTGCTAAAATTTTACATGAAGATACCTCAAAAAATGAATACTATTACAAATATCCCAGACGACATATACGTTAAACTGTCATCTGGGATATTTTTGAGTTACTATATCAATAAACTTAGTGCATAGATTCATCAACAAATGACAATGGCAACAAATCTTTTATGCTGTCAATAACATAAATGCCATCTGTTCCACAAAGTAATATCTTTATATTACGTTGGTATCTTTGCTCCATTTCTAATATTACTTGCCGGCAAGAACCACAAGGCGAAACAGGAGTTTTAACCAGTCCTTCTATATTTTTTGCAGCGATTGCAATGGCTGTTATCGCCAACTCTGGATGATTAGACTGAGCATTAAATATAGCAGCACGTTCAGCACACATAGTAACGGGAAATGCTGCATTTTCCTGATTGGCCCCAATCACGATAGTACCATCCTCAAGCCTCAACGCAGCCCCCACCTTAAAGCGGGAATAAGGTGAATATGATTTGTCTGTAGCTTCAATAGCATTTTTTACCAATGCTTTTGACATATCATCAAGTTCTTCAAATTTTAACAGACTTAATTCCGATTTTATAATGATTTTTTCCATGTCTACGTTTATATTTATTCATTTTCGTTGTTTGTCGGATCTTTAAAATATTCATAGCAACCAACATCCGGGAGTTCATCTCTTTGTCTTCCGTCACGGTCTTCAGGCAAGGAATATTCTATCGCAGCAGTGTTTATAGCCGGAGATTTTTCGTTCAGATGAAAGTCATACCTCTGTTTGTCTATATCAACTAAAACAAAGTTTTCTTCTCCTGATACAGCTGAAGTGTCCTCAACATTCTCGAAAGTCACATTAATTATGTTCTCATCGTCCGTAACTTCTGGTGTACGCAATAATGAGTTCACAAATCTATAATTAAACTCTTTCGTTTCATCATCCATCTTCGCACCAGTTATTACATCGTTTGCATAGCCAGTAACAATACTATTCAGACAATCCATCTTTAACAACGGCATATAACGTTCACCCTGAAAATTAGAATAATACAGAGCAGCTCCGCGATTAGAGTCAAATGGATAAAACTGTGCCAATGTACATTGTTGTATTATTGCACTGCCGCCAAATATTGCCACACAATCATTTAAGGTATTGGTTATTTGGCTGTTACGTATCTCTATTGAACAATTTTCAGATTTAACGCCATATCCCTGACAATTATGAACTGTACCATTAAGTAATTGAAGTTTAACCTTCGATACATCAGAAGAGTCACAAACAATACCATTAAATGTGCTATGAATGTCTGTATAGCAGATTTTATTTTCGTAAGAAGAACCATAGAAACGAATTCCCTGCCACTGACCGCTGACATTATCGTAAGGAAGATAGTCAAACATGTTATCCAGTCTGTCACCACGAAGCACAATATTTCTATCTGCCGTACCCTCAGATATCATACGGCCATATACATTAATTCCGGCATCACCATGAAAATACAAAGTAGTTCCGGCTGCTATATTCAATGTAGCACAGCTGTCAACCGTCAGTCCACCATAAATTACAGTCGGTTTAGAGTCTGTTCCGATAGTAGTGTCATTTTGCACATACACATTCTTCAGTAAATTGGCATCCCACGTATAAGCGTTTAAAGCAACCTTCTGCTCTACCCCACTTTCCAAAAGGAAAACAAGCTCATCCTCGAGCAGTTGAGGCTCCTGCTTTCCGTTTTCCGGAGATGTTAATTCAACAAATACCCTTATACTGTCATTTTTACGGATCTCTACGTCAGAAATTTGATATCCTGACGTCGGGCTAAGGTATTCTCCGTCAACATTTATTCTAAATCCAGTCTGGTTTCCACGAGCTAATCTAACCTTTGTACATCGTATCCCGTCGCCAGCCTTATTATAAACCCAAAACGTACGTGTAGAAGTTGGAACCGTTGAAAAAATGGTATCCATACTTATCGTATCAGTTGAAAATGTCAATATGTCAGATTTTGACAATGAAAAAGAATCATCGTCTGTACACGACACAAACAGACAAAGAAAACTTATTAGTAAAATGATATTTTTTATCTTCATGATTATATAACGATGTTTGAAATATTATATTGCACTTAATTTGAAAGAAATTATTTCATTCCTTATAGAACATTATTTCACAAAATAACAATAAATCCTTGTTTTTACTTATTCAACATTATCAATGTGCCTATTACAGGGTTCACCGAATAAAAATATACGACTTGAAATGACAAATACAGCAGTAACAGACTTATGTTTTTCTGTATGTAATTCATTATTTATGACAAACGCAAATCTGTATATTATCATTTATGCTTCACTATACATATTCTAATAAAAAACATCGAAAAAACATTTCTGCTTTTTTTTCGAAAGAAACCAATGAAATACATCCATTAAACAAATGACTTTTGGATTAAAAACAACTGATTTACGGGCAAAAACTCAATCACTAATAATTTGAAAGGCATACGCGTATTTATATTAACAAAACGGACATATACAAACCGAAACAATCCTTTTTAATACAAAATCAACTTTATTTGTTATAATTTTTACAACTAGAAAAAGTATTAGACAAATAAAGATTAAGTATACATCTAAATTTATAAATCAAATTATATGCACGACACACATTCAAAATAAAGACGATAATGCATTAATGAAAATGCTCCATTACATAACCAAGCCCAAGCAAACCATTGATAAAAAAGAAGTTCTCTCTATACATAAATAATATAGGGGCAACATCTTGAAAATGACTTGCCCCTATATTAAATAATATTTAAATTACAAAGAAATCAATCTGTTCCTTCTATCTTAAACGACAGGCTATCTTTATCTGGATTCTTATCTATTAAGATAACGTCATTATCTTTTAATTTTCCATCCAATATCAATTCACAAAGCCCATCCTCAATATAGTTCTGTATTGCTCGTTTCAAAGGTCTTGCGCCAAATTGCACATCATAGCCTTTTGAGGCGACAAACTCTTTTGCAGCATTTGAAATCTTTATGTTACAGCCAAGTTCCTTGATTCTGCCGACAAGCCCCTTTAACTCTATGTCTATAATTCTTTTTATAGCCTCAAGATCCAACTGGTCAAATGTTATAATCTCATCAAGACGATTCAAGAATTCAGGACTAAACTGCTTACTCAAACTTTTTTGTATTATGCTTCTAGCATATTCTTTGTCGGTTTCATTGATGTTTTCACTGCTAAAGCCACCTGCATTGAAACCTATACCGCGTCCAAATTCTTTTAATTGACGAGTTCCGGCATTACTTGTCATGATTATCACCGTATTGCGGAAATCTATCAAGCGGCCGTTACCGTCTGTCAGACGTCCTTCATCAAGAACCTGCAATAACATATTGAACACATTGCCATGTGCCTTCTCAATCTCATCAAGCAATACAATTGAATATGGATGACGTCTTACTTTCTCTGTAAGCTGCCCACCTTCTTCGTATCCTACATATCCCGGAGGAGCGCCAACTAATCGAGACGTATTAAAGCTCTCACTGTATTCACTCATGTCAACACGGATCAACGCATCAGAACTGCCAAACATATGCTCAGCCAGTTTCTTCGCCAAATATGTCTTACCGACACCCGTTGGTCCCAAAAACATAAACGCTCCTATCGGATGATTTTTCTCTTTCAGACCAACCCTGTTACGCTGTATAGCCTTAACCATCTTTTCGATAGCCTTATCTTGAGCAACTACAACAGCTTTCAAATCATTAGCCATATTTTTGAGCCTTGCACTTTCGGCCTCAGCCATCCGTTGTACAGGCACACCTGTTATCATTGACACTACCTCTGTAACATCATTCTCTGTTATTTCATCTCGAGTGCCAATCTCATTATTTGCCCATTTTTCCTGAAGTTCAGAAAGTTCAGCTTCCAATTCTGTCTGCTTATCCCTGTAACTTGCTGCCAGCTCAAAGTTCTGATTTCTTACCGCAGCCTGCTTCTTCCCTTTGATAAAATTAATTTCTTTTTCCTTTTCACTTATCTCAGGAGGCATTTGTGTGTGCCGCAGATGCACACGTGCACCCACCTCATCAAGAACATCAATAGCTTTATCAGGAAAGAATCTGTCGGTTACATACCTTTCTGTCAATTTGACACACGCCAATATGGCATCGTTAGTATAAGAAACATGATGGTGATTCTCGTAACGCTCTTTTATATTATTCAAGATGGTTATAGTTTCATCAGACGTTGTCGGTTCAACAATAACCTTCTGAAACCTTCGTTCCAAAGCTCCGTCCTTCTCGATTGAATTACGATATTCACTTAATGTCGTTGCTCCAATGCACTGAATAGTGCCACGTGCTAATGCCGGTTTCAATATATTGGCGGCATCCATTGAACCCGGAGTAGAACCGGCTCCTATAAGCGTATGTATCTCATCTATAAAAATAACGACGTCAGGATTCTGCTCTATTTCCTTAATCAGTGCGCGTATACGTTCCTCAAATTGTCCACGATACTTTGTGCCTGCAACAATAGCAGTCATATCAAGACTAATTATACGCTTATTGAATAGGACTGGTGATGTATGATGCTTGTTAATAAGCTGAGCCAGACCTTCAACTATTGCACTTTTACCTACACCTGGTTCTCCAATCAAGATTGGATTGTTCTTCTTCCTACGACACAAGATTTCTACAACGCGCTGAATCTCACGCTCACGGCCTACAACAGGATCCAGTTTTCCTTCCGAGGCGCATTTCGTCAAATCGGTTCCAAAATTATCTAGCACTGGCGTTTTTCCTTGGCTTCTATGTACACCAGTTGCAGTATTCTGCGGATTTGATTTCTGCGAATTACCGCCATTAATACTAAGCATGCCGTCCTCATCTTCATCCTTATCAGGCATGTCAATCCCATCATTTGTCATATAACCTGATTTATTCTGAAAATAGGTTAACGCATCTTCATAACTCATATTATTAAACTCTAACACCTCTTTTGCTCCATTATTTGCATGATCATGTAAAATCGCCAACAATAAATGCTGTTCATCAACCATTTGCATAGACTGAATACGGGCCTCCAAAACAGCAAGTTTTAAAATATTACTGGCCTTTTCATTCAACACAAGCTCACGAGTATTTAAAGGTTGCATAAAATCATCTTCACGCACCTTCTGTTCCAACTCGGTTTTTATTGACTGATAGTTTATATCTAATTTCAAAAATAATTCATGCACAGGGCCCGTCTTGTCACGAAGTATACCAAGCAGCAAATGCTCCGGACCAACAGACCTGCTGGCTAACCTGGCTGCCTCTTCTCTGCTAAACGCTAGAATTTGAGACACTTTTGGTGAAAATTGACTGGTCATTTTATATATATTCTTATTTACAATAATTTTACGATGCAAAGATAAACATTTTATCACAAACAAATATTATGCCATATTTCATTTTTAATTATAAGCGCGCAGATTTTAGCATTCAAAATAAAAAACATATATCCTCTTTAATATTTAACAATAACTATTTTGCAATCATTTTAAATAGTTATTAATAAAATAATCATAAATCAATAAAATCTCTCATTTCTTAAAAATACATAATACAAAATTTGTTTTTGTATGATTTTTTATTAACTTTGCGCCCATATTACAAAAGAATTATGGCAACAAAATTATTAACACCTGATTATATTTTTGAATCTAGTTGGGAAGTTTGCAATAAGGTCGGAGGTATATATACAGTTCTTTCAACAAGAGCAAAAACCCTACAGAATCTTCTGAAAGACAAAATTATTTTTATCGGTCCTGATGTTTTTATTAACGATAATCCTTATTTCATAGAAGATAACAAACTGTTTTCTGAATGGCATGAACAAGCCAACAAAGAAGGTCTTGTTATTAAAATTGGAAGATGGAATATACCAGGACAACCTATTGCAATATTGGTAAACTTCAATCAATATTATAAAGATAAAAACAATATTTACACATGGACATGGGAACATTTTCAGGTAGACAGTCTACATGCCTATGGTGATTATGACGAAGCGTCTATGTTCTCATATGCAGCTGCCAAGGTAGTTGAAAGTTTCTATAATTTTTATCTTGACGATTCTCAAAGGGTCATATATCATGCAAATGAATGGATGACCGGGTTAGGACTTCTGTACTTAAGCTACAAGATACCACAAATTGCAACAATATTCACCACTCATGCCACGAGTATAGGAAGAAGTATTGCAGGAAACAATAAGCCGTTATATGATTATCTGTTTGCTTATAATGGTGATCAAATGGCTAACGAGCTCAATATGCAAAGCAAGCATTCGATTGAGAAACAAACTGCTAAATACACAGACTGCTTTACTACTGTAAGTGAAATTACAGCAAATGAATGTAAAGAACTTCTGGATAAGCCTGTAGACGTTATCTTGCCCAATGGCTTTGAAAATGATTTTGTACCCAAAGGCGCAGAGTTTACCAGAAAAAGGAATATTGCCCGCAAACATGTTCTAAACATTGCGAATGCATTACTCGGAACAGACTTAGACGACGACACACTCATTGTATCAACTAGTGGACGATATGAGTTCAGGAACAAAGGAGTTGATGTATACATAGAAGCAATGAACAGGTTGCTTAGAGATAACCGTCTGAACAAAAAAATACTTGCATTCATCGAAGTTCCCGGATGGGTTGGTGAACCTCGCGAAGACTTAAAAGAACGTATTAAGTCACAAAAGGAATACAACGAGCCATTACCAGTACCAATGATAACACACTGGCTTCAAAATATGAGTCAGGACAATGTATTAGGAATGTTGAAATTCTTAGACATGCAAAACAGGTATGACGACAAAGTAAAATTGATATTCCTGCCTTGTTATCTTAATGGCAACGATGGTATCTTCAACATGAAATATTACGACCTCGTATTAGGAAATGACCTTTGCGTTTATCCTTCATACTACGAACCCTGGGGATATACTCCATTGGAGGCAATTGCATTTAAGGTTCCATGCATAACATCTGATTTAGCAGGCTTTGGGCTTTGGGCAAATGCCGAATTTGGAAGATATGGAGAAATTACTGACGGCGTAAAAGTTATTCACCGTACAGATTACAATTATTCTGAAGTTGCTGATAAGATAAAAGATACAATTGTAGAATTCTCCAATATGTCCGACAGCGAGATTAAGAAAGCCCGAAACAATGCAGAAAAGCTGTCTAAGAAAGCATTATGGAGCAATTTTATAAAATACTATTACCAAGCATATGACTTTGCGCTCAGACGAGCAGAAGCAAGAAAGCATTAAATCAATTTGTAAATTACATAAATTAAATAAACAATGAAAATTAAAGCAGACTATGTCAACGCTCCACAATGGAGAGAACTGACTGTAAAATCAAGATTACCTGAACAATTAAAGTGTTTAGATGAACTTGCTCATAACATGTGGTGGGCATGGAACTACGAAGCAAGAGATTTATGGCGCAGCTTAGATGAAAAATTGTACGAAGAAGTTGGTCATAATCCTGTTTTATTGCTCGAACGTCTTAGCTATGACAGAAAAGAAGAAATTGTCAAGGATAAGACAATAATGAAGAAAGTTAAGGACGTATATTCACTGTTCCGTAAATATATGGACGTTAAACCAAATACAAAACGTCCTTCTGTTGCATATTTCAGCATGGAGTATGGTCTTAACCAAGTTCTTAAGATATATTCAGGCGGTCTAGGAATGTTAGCCGGTGATTATCTGAAAGAAGCCTCTGACAGCAATGTTGATATGTGTGCCGTAGGATTCCTTTATCGCTATGGATATTTCAAGCAGTCCCTCAGCATGGACGGACAGCAGATTGCAAACTACGAAGCTCAAAACTTCAACTCACTTCCTATTGTTCGCCAACTTGATGCCGAAGGCAATCCCTTGGTTGTAGATGTTCCATATATGAACTATCAGGTTCATGCTTATGTATGGAGAGTTAATGTTGGTAGAATTCCGCTTTACCTACTTGATACAGATAATGAAATGAACTCTGATTTTGACAAACCAATAACCCACTCTCTTTATGGTGGTGACTGGGAGAACCGTCTGAAACAAGAGATTCTGTTAGGTATCGGAGGTATTTTAACTCTTAAAAAATTAGGTATCAAGAAACAAATATACCACTGCAACGAAGGACATGCAGCATTATGCAACCTTCAGCGTCTTTGTGACTATGTACAAAGCGGACTCTCTTTCAATCAGGCAATAGAGCTGGTTAGAGCCTCATCACTTTACACTGTTCATACTCCGGTTCCTGCCGGTCATGACTATTTTGACGAAGGCCTGTTTGGCAAATATATGGGCGGTTACCCCTCAATACTTGGCATCACATGGGATGAATTTATTGGCATGGGACGCACTAATTCTGATGACCACAACGAGAAATTCTGTATGTCAACATTCGCCTGCAACACTTGTCAGGAAGTGAATGGTGTAAGTAAGCTCCATGGATGGGTCAGCCAGAAGATGTTCTCAGGAATATGGAAAGGTTATTATCCGGAGGAAAACCACGTTGGTTACGTTACCAATGGTGTTCACTTCCCCACATGGGCAGCAACAGAATGGCGTAAGCTATATGCCAAATATTTTGACTCAGCTTTCATGTCTGACCAAAGCAATGAAAGCATATGGCATGCAATATACAAAGTTCCAGATAATGTCATTTGGGACACACGCATGGTATTAAAGAAGAAACTTACAGATTATATTCGCGATAAATTCCGTGAAACATGGCTAAAGAATCAAGGAGATCCTTCAAGAGTTGTTTCTTTGCTTGAAAAGATCAATCCAAATGCCTTGATGATAGGTTTCTGCAGAAGATTTGCTACATATAAGCGTGCACACCTTCTGTTTACTGACCTCGACCGTCTGGCAAAAATTGTCAACAATCCAGAACGTCCTGTTCAATTCCTGTTCTCAGGAAAAGCACATCCTGCAGATGGCGCAGGCCAAGGTCTTATAAAGAAGATTTTCGAAATTAGCCAACGTCCTGAATTCTTAGGCAAAATTATCTTCCTCGAGGATTATGACATGCAACTTGCACGCCGCCTGGTTTCAGGTGTAGATATATGGATGAACACACCGACACGTCCTCTTGAAGCATCTGGTACATCTGGTGAAAAAGCTGAAATGAACGGTGTTGTCAATTTGTCTGTTTTGGACGGCTGGTGGCTCGAAGGATATCGTGAAGGAGCCGGCTGGGCACTTACAGAGAAACGTACATACAAGAATCAAGGCTACCAAGACCAGCTTGATGCTGCAACAATCTACGGATTATTGGAAAATGAAATCATACCTTTATACTATAACAAGAATGAAAACGGATATAGTGAAGGTTGGATTAAAGTGATAAAGAACTCTATCGCAACAATTGCTCCTCATTATACCATGAAGAGACAATTGGATGATTATTACGAAAAGTTCTATACAAAAGAAGCTATCCGTTTCGAGAAACTTGCAGCAAATGATAATCGTTTAGCAAAAGACATTGCACAATGGAAAGAAAGTGTAGCTGAACGTTGGGACTCAATACATGTTGTATCAAAAGAATCTATGTTCCCCAACACTGGTTTAGAAACAGGAGTTACATACAAAATTAGATACGTAATTGACGAACAGGGCTTAAATGACGCAATAGGACTTGAATTTGTTTCATTAACTGTTGACAATAATGGCGAAGACCGTATTTCAAATGTATTCCCATTCAAGTTAATCGGACATGAAGGCAACCTTTACACATTTGAAGCTACAGTGGAGGCATCAGAAGCAGGCACATACAAGACTGCCGTCAGAATGTATCCAAAAAATTCCGCCCTGCCTCACCGTCAAGACTTCTGTTATGTAAAATGGCTTGATTAATAATCATTTGCCTATAAGCGACATTATGTAATTTTTATTACATATATAACTAAAGATAAATCTCCTTAACTAATGACATTTTTTGTCAATAGTTAAGGAGATTATTTATTATACTTTGTTCAAGTTCCACATCAAATAATCCATTTAATCATTCCTAAAAGCCTATTCTTACGAGACATCATCCTGGACAGCATCTCTTATATTTTTTGAAGCATGCAACAAAGAGCTTTCATGGCTCTTTTGAAGTTATTGGCTGCAGCCGCCATAAGCACGTTTACAATATCTCCCACCACACCCTTATAAAAGTTACGGCCTAATCGGTAATCTGATTACTTAATA
The DNA here is from genome assembly GCF_000431195.1 of Prevotella sp. CAG:255. Classification (NCBI taxonomy): domain Bacteria; kingdom Pseudomonadati; phylum Bacteroidota; class Bacteroidia; order Bacteroidales; family Prevotellaceae; genus Prevotella; species Prevotella sp. CAG:255. The sequence goes on from NZ_HF986771.1 coordinate 20,635, forward strand.
CCAACAGATTATGATGGTTTTAAGGGACAACTAAGTAAAAAACGTGCTTTACTTAAAATCACAAGCAAAAAGACATATAAAATTTCTAAATTATTAACCTATCGTTCACCTGTAATGAACAGACCAGTTTCGTATCATAAATGCCCACTTATTTGTAACTGTAAATACACTACTATTATTTATAAATCAAATCATATGGATTTATTTCATTTTGAAATTTATAAAATCATCCTAGAAATTTAGAATAAAACAAGAAAGATGTTCACGACTTTTGCCTTGATTATTAATCATAATTGACATATAGAATAATAAGCTGTTTTTATCCAAATAAAAAGCCCTACATTCATATCACTACGAATGTAAGGGCAACAACCTTAAAACAACCTATCGAATGTATTAATTAACCATTATCATGCTAACATTTTGCTCATATACTTTCTAATAACCTTACGAGCACTACCTAACTTATTTTCGACACTCTTATAATTCATATTTAATGTTTTAGATATCTCAGAAACAGCCAAATCGTCGTATATATTCATCTTGTAAATCTTTCGTTGATTTTCATTTAGTTTCTGAATTCCGCAATCAAGTATTTCGATAATTTCCTCAAATGAATAATTTGGAAAGTCATCACAAGAGTCCTTTTTAGTCTTAGACACAACATAACAAGAATAATCATCCACTGATTTTTTATGCCTATAATAATCGTATATAAGATTGCGCGTTATAGTATAAACCAAATTTGAAAGACTCTCTTCTGTCAAAATTTTATCTATTGACAATAACTTAATAAATACATTTTGAACAATATCATCGGCGTATTCTGTTTCTTTAATTCTGCTTACAACGAATGCACGCAAATCATTAAAATGCTCTGCATAATACTTGCCAATTGTAGTAAATTTAGTTTCGAGTTTTTCCATAGCTGTAAATTAGCTTTATATATGCAAAGATACTTCATTTCCTACGACACAAAAAATGAATCAATCTATTTATTCCTGTCGTATACAAATTCAAATTGTTTTGAAACATCTAAAAAAGTTATAGCCAACAGCATTTACAAAAAGCAGAATCTATAGCAATAAAACACAGCCATCTGACAATCAATTAATTATCAATAATATTTTATTAAAACAATAGCCTTAATCATTACTTATATCTAATTTTAGAATGTCAGGCAGATATTATTACGAATAACAAAAGCAATAAAGATCTCCCGCACTTAATTAATAACAATAAAAGTAAGCGACAATTATGGCACAGTATTTGCAAGTTGATTTGACGATTACTTATTACAAAAATACATTTAAAATACATATAGCTATGCAAAAAGGAAATATTGGGGTTACAACAGAAAACATTTTCCCCGTCATCAAAAAATTCTTGTATTCAGACCATGAAATATTCCTTCGTGAAATGGTAAGCAATGCTGTAGATGCAACACAGAAAATAAAAACACTTGCTGATAAAGGAATATTCAAAGGTGAACTTGGCGATTTGACGGTACGTGTTACTCTCGACGAGAAAAACAACACACTTACAATCAGCGATCGAGGCATCGGTATGACAGAAGAGGAGATTGACAAATATATTAACCAAATTGCATTTTCAGGTGTTAATGATTTCCTTAATAAACCTCAATTCCGCAACCCTACTAAAAGTCTCA
>NZ_HF986772.1:0-2560 GCF_000431195.1 Prevotella sp. CAG:255
TGACTTTAACTCCTATAACTACTTTAACTACTCTAACTCCTACCCCATTATTTATTTGTTAATTTCCCAATCATATATTTTATATTAAAAAACATTTACCATGACTACAGTAAGACTAACATTCAGGATGGCGGCTGACAGCAGCCGCAAAGGCACATTGTATTTTCAGATTATACACCGTAATACGGTTAAGACGCTCAGCACCAGATGCCGCATCTTTGCCGACGAATGGGACGAGCCCAACAGTCGCATATTCATCATGTCGCCGGTGTCTGCCAGGCGCACCGCCACGCTGCTCGGCATACGCAACAGAATCAGACACGAGATGCAGCGGCTTAATGGCATAATCAGCAAATACGACTGCAGCGGACTGCCTTACAACACTGCCGACATCATCCATTGCTACCGCAACTCTCAACAGGCTGTCAACCACTCGCTGTTCGCCTTCATGCACCGACATATCCGCATGCTCAGTGCCCAGGGCAGACAGCGCACCGCCGACACTTACCGACAGACGCTCAGCAGCATCACCACATTCCGCAACGGCGCCGACATCAGCCTCTCCATGCTCACCGCCCCGTTCGTCGAGTCGTATGAGTCGTGGCTGCGCTCCCGTCGCCTTTGTCGCAACACCACGTCGTTCTATATGCGCATCCTGCGCAGCGTCTACAACAAAGCCGCAGCCGAAGGCATCGTCCCCAAGGGCAATCCCTTTGCCACGGTCTACACGGGTGTCGACAAGACCTCGCGCCGCGCCGTCAGCCTTGCCGACATCAGCCGCATCAAGGCTCTCAACCTCGCAGCCCACACCCCACTTGCCTTTGCGCGCGACATGTTTCTCTTCTCGTTCTACATGCGCGGCATGTCGTTTGTCGACATGGCATTTCTGCGCAAGAAAGACCTCAGCAACAACTACGTCGTCTACAGCCGCAAGAAGACCGGGCAGCAGCTCACCGTCAGATGGGAGCGCCCCATGCAGGCCATCGTCGACGCCTACGGCCCTTCTTCCACACAATATCTCCTTCCCGTCATCGTCCGTGAAGACGGCACCGAGCGCAGCCAGTATCTCAACGCCATGCTCCGCGTCAACCGCAACCTCAAGAAGATAGGCGTCATGGCAGACATCCCCATTCCGCTCACCATGTATGTTGCGCGCCATTCGTGGGCCACGGCAGCCAAGGAGAAAGACATCTCCATAGGCATCATCAGTCAGGCAATGGGCCACGACTCCGAGAACACCACGCAGATATATCTCGCATCCATCAAGACCGGGAAAATAGACGATGCCAACCGCGACATCCTCAATGGTATCTGAATAAATATTTAGGGCTGTATGTTCAAAACGACTTACTCTTACGAAGAGTACATCTAACGTTGCAAATTTACGAATTTATTTTTTATTACCAATATTTTGCCGATAAAAATAGTGTTTATTCATGTTTTCAAAGTTGTTACAATATGAACTTATGTGAACCAGATGCATGTCATATTGTTTCTTATTCTCTGATTATCAAACATTTAGCAACGTCAGACTTACTCTTCGTAAGAGTGAGTCATCAATTTGTTGAGCTAAGCAGACGAGACTATTATGGATAGCAATACACCGATGCATGTTAAAAGTCCGACGGTAACACCTACCGACGGCGCCGTAGGCGTGCCAAAAGCAGCCAGAAACGGCAAACATTGGTATATAGCCGTCGTAAACAACAACTCCGAAAAACTTTGTTGCGAGAGGCTTCTGGCACGCATTGCATCGCAGCCTGACAGCGAAAAAGACTATGAGGTCTATGTGGCAGCGCAGAAGGAGATGCGCACATGGCGCAACGGCCGCCGCAAGCTCGTAGAGCGCATCATCTTCCCCACCCTCGTCTTCATCCGCTGCACCGACCTCATGCGCCGCAAGGAGATAGTGTTCCTGCCATACATCAAGCGCTTCATGGTCAACATAGCCGGCAGTCCCGAAAACGGCCACCGCCCTGTTGCCGTCATCCCCGACCAGCAGATGCGCAGCCTTATGCGCATGGTCAGCGATGCCGAGAGCGACGTAACCATCGACCCGCGCCCGTTGCGCCGTGGCGAGAAGGTACGCGTCAACGGAGGCAAGCTCATGGGCCTCGAAGGCTATGTCCTTCAGTGTCCCGACAACAGCACCAGCCTCGTCATCGACATCGGCATCCTCGGCAGCGCCAAGGTCAATATATCGCGCGACCTGCTCGATCCGATAGAGTAACAGAATCGTCATAATAAACACCACATATATCATCATATCTCCAATTAATTTCAGAACTTAACCGTAAAGGCGGGCAATATCAGTCAGGTAAAAAATACACCGGACATACATCGCCCAAAGCTTCATCGGCAGGATAACACCCCACTCCATTAGCTACAGACTGTGCAAAGATATAGCCACTCTGAACATATTTCACCATTTTGTCCCCAACGGGACAAAAAAGTTGCTAACGCAACGCTATATAAGTGAAAATTAACAGTGAACAGATGGCAATAAAAAAATAAAAAATAAAAAGTAAAGGCTAAAGAAATTACTCGCAATCACTACCTA
>NZ_HF986773.1:0-275 GCF_000431195.1 Prevotella sp. CAG:255
ACGGGCATACGACTAAAGAGATATTTGGTAATTGCTTGCATCAGTATCTTATCAAGGATGCCATTGCCGATGAAAACGTGTTGGGTTTTCTCGTGGAGTATTATCACGGAAGCGAGGAAGTGGAAAAGGGCAATGCCAACCGCATGGAAGAAATCGCCAAATTCATCCTTAATAATTTCAATAAGTCAACCTTTGACGGTGAGTTTGACGCATTGTTTGCTGTGCAGTCCGTGCCAATGCTTATCCGCTATTACAAGATATTCAAGTCCTTGAAT
>NZ_HF986773.1:383-1204 GCF_000431195.1 Prevotella sp. CAG:255
TACGGGGCGATATGTCAGTGACAGCACAGGTGAAGCGGACGAATTGCAAACCATTATGAACGACTACAATGAAATGTTCGGCACTGCATTCACTACCGAAAACTTCCGTGCTTACTACGATGACATCAACCTGCGCATGAAAAAGAAGAAAGCGGACATGAAACCGCTTGACCTCTGCCTTGTAGTGGGTATGTTCCTCACCGGATTTGACAGCAAGAAACTCAATACACTCTATGTGGATAAGAACTTGGAGTATCATGGATTGCTGCAAGCGTTCAGCCGCACGAATCGTGTGCTGAACGAGAAAAAACGTTTCGGTAAAATTATATGCTTCCGTGATTTGAAAAGCAATGTTGATACGGCCATCAGGCTTTTCAGCAACTCCAACAATCCCGAAGAAATAGTACGTCCTCCGTTTGAGGAAGTAAAAAAGGAATACCAGCAGTTGGCAACTGACTTTTTGCAGAAATACCCGGAGCCAAGCAGCATAGACCTATTGCAGAGTGAAAAGGACAAGAAGGATTTTGTACTGGCTTTCCGTGACATTATCCGAAAACACGCAGAAATTCAGATATACGAGGATTACAATGATGATGCGGATGACCTCGGCATGACCGAACAGCAGTTCATGGACTTCCGAAGCAAGTACCTTGACATTCACGATACGTTTATCTTAGTTGATTCTGTTTCACCTGTAAAGTCGGGTGATGAAACACCGGGCGATGAGCGGTTAGAAGATGTGGATTTCTGCCTTGAACTTCTGCACAGCGACATTATCAATGTGGCTTACATCCTTGAATTGATTGCCGACCTTGACCCGT
>NZ_HF986774.1:0-15648 GCF_000431195.1 Prevotella sp. CAG:255
TCGAATTTATTGATTGGCAACTTGCGGACATTCATAAAAATAATTCGGATTATATTTGGCATAAATTAATAAATTTCCCGTTTTTTGTTCTATTTTAAAAACTTTTAAACAATCATGTCAACAAATACAAAATAATTGACTAACATCAATTCTTACAATTTGTAAGCTATATCAACCAATATTTTGCCATATCTGAAAAATAGAACTATTATTTTGATAAATAAAACAACACATTCGTAGCATATAGAAAGAATTGACTTATATCAAGAAGGCAGCATACAGGAAAGACGGATTCTTGATTTTATAACATTATTTCATTATGCTTAATAGGCATTTCACCCATATTTTTACTATAAAAATCATAAAATATTGACGATTACCGGCCAAATTAAATAATAAACATTAAAAAAATTATGTTCCATTTGTATTATTGCATACATATTGTGTATCTTTGCACCCGAATCAAAAATACATTTAAATTATGAAGATGAAAAAAGAATACGTTTCACCCTCAATTCAAGTGTTACAGATAGAGTCGGAGAACATCCTTAGCGGAAGCAATTTCAATGGCATGGATGGATTACCTTCTGATCCAAGAAACTCATATTTTGATGAAGACGAAGAGTATTAACAATACAAATAAGCATTATTATTTAATCAGATAGGACCGTTACATCAGATAACGGTTTTATTTTGTCTGAAACATTGCTCCATAAAGACAAAATCTGTTGGCAGCAAAAACAGCAACAGCGTTTACAATTATAATATTACAGGATAACAGCAATTTAAGAAATTAATCACCGACATGAAGAAGACTATTATTGCGGTTGCGTGCATCATTGCAGGCTGCACGACAAAGGCTAAGGCAAACACGGCCGACAGCGTCAACACATTCCGCTCTGTCAACCTGCAGGAGGTTGTTGTGTCTGTGAACAGAGAGCAGACACGCAAAATCAACACTCCGCAGCACGTTGTGAGCGTGCCGAAGAGCTTTATCGACTATGCCAACAGGCAGTCGACTGCAGACCTGCTCAGCGAAACGGGACAGGTGCTCGTGCAGAAGAGCCAGCAGGGCGGCGGAAGCCCTATCCTGAGAGGATTTGAGGCATCGAGAATACTGCTCGTTGTCGACGGCATAAGGATGAACAACCTTATATATAGAAGCGGACACTTGCAGAACTGCCTCACCGTTGACCAGTTTGCGCTGAAGAACATGGAGGTGCTTTTCGGTCCGTCGTCGCTCAACTACGGCTCTGACGCCCTTGGCGGAACCATTACTTTCAACACGCTCTCGCCTACCCTTGCCGCCGACGGACAGACACATACAAGCGAAGGACATGCAGTGCTTAGGTATGGCAGCGCAAATCAGGAAGGCACGGCGCACGTTGACTTCAACTACGGAACGGAGAAGTTTGCGTCGCTCACGTCGTTCACGTTCAGCAACTTCGGCGACCTGCGTGCCGGAACAACGCGCAACCCCTTCCTGCCAGACGACGACAGCTACATTGAGAGCAACATATACGTACAGCCGCAGGACGGCAAGAACGACATAATGCTGTATAACGACAAGCCGCAGCTGCAGAAGCGCTCGGGCTACCTTCAGTATGACTTCATGCAGAAGCTGCTCTACAAGCCCAACGCCAACAGCCAGCACATGATTAATTTTCAGCTGTCTAACACCAACAACTTCAACCGCTACGACCGTCTTAGCGTAACAGAGGTGAAGGACGGCGAGCTGCGCCCCAAGTTTGCAGAGTGGTACTACGGACCGCAGTTCCGACTCCTCGCTGCTTACCATTACGACGGACGCAACCAGCTCGGAGCCGACAGAGTGCACATGGCCGTGGCATATCAGAACGTGAAGGAGAGCCGCCACGACCGAAAGTTCCAGAAGGAGGAGCTTTACAACAACTGGGAGAACGTGAACATCGTGTCGCTCAACACCGACTGGATTAAGTTTATGGACAACCACAAGCTGCATCTCGGAATAGACGGAACGCTGAGCTTCCTCAAGTCTACCGCCAATACCGAGAACGTGCTGACAGGCGAAACATCATACAACACCACACGCTATCCCGACGGAAGCAACAGCATGCACACCATCGAGGCATTTGCCACACACGTGTGGAACATCAGTCCGAAGTGGAGCATGCACGACGGAGTGCGCCTCGGCTATGCCACCACTTATTCGAGCGTGCTCAACGTTGACGAGTTCCCCTTCTTCGGCGGCGACAGTCAGCGCAAGAACAACCTTACATACAGCGCGGCGATAGGCATGAACTGGCTGCCCACAAAGACATGGAAGATAGCCCTCTCTGCATCGACTGCTTACCGCGTGCCCAACATCGACAACACATCTAAGGTGTTCGACTCTAAGGTAAGCACCGTTACAATACCCAACAAGGACATCAGACCGGAGAAGACCGTGTCGGTTGACCTCAACATAACAAAGCACATCGACAACGTGCTGACATGGGAGAACGTTGTATACGGCACTTATTACTTCGACGCCATAACCACGGCTCGCGGCACATTCATGGGCGAAAGCCAGATGGAATATCAGGGCGAGATGTGCGACGTCTACACATACTCCAACGCCAAGACGGCTGTATTGTGGGGCTTTTCGTCGAGCCTGACCGCCACACCGACAAGACAGACCGAGCTTTATGCCTCGTTCAACTATACCTACGGCCGCATTCTGAGCGGCGAAAAGAAGCAGCCGCTCGACCACATTCCGCCAATCTACGGACGCGTGGGAGCAGCATTGCTGACCGCCGACGGCAAGGGACGCTTCGACATGTACGCCCTCTACAACGGCAAGAAGTCGGTTGACGACTACAACATGGACGGCGAGGACAACATCGACTACGCCACCGTGAAAGGTGCCGACGGCGAAGGCATGCCGGCATGGTTCACCCTCAACGTAAAGGGCAGCTACAACCTTAACAAGAGTCTGACGCTGCAGGCCGGCGTTGAGAACATCCTCGACACCCAGTACCGCGTGTTCTCGTCGGGCATCAACGCTCCGGGACGCAACGTATATGCAGCCCTGAGAATGACATTCTGATGCATGCCATGCAAGACAACGGCTGCATAAGGCAGACGAAGCCGCATTAAGGCGGCCGCCCCGGCAGGAACGTAACAAAAAGAACAATGCCGACCGGGGCCACTAAAACTAATTTCCAATCGGCCATTAAGCCGCATAAGGTCTAACTATACGAGCAAGCCTATGCTTTCATCCGTTCAGGACGAAACAGCGATACGGCCGAAACAAAATGACCGATTTGGACCAAACAGAAAAATAGGGGTTAAACATAAAAAAGTTTTTTCAAAAAACTCGTCACTCGTCACATCTCGACATATCAACTTGATATACAGAGACATACGATGTGACGAGTTGTTTTTTCAACTCATCACACACCGCTTCTACACCATGTTTTTATCCTTTCCTGACTTAGGTTGACTTCAAGCTGGCATTCTCCTGATTAGAGTTGACTTCTGCATGGTGTGCATTCCTCATTTCGGTTGACCTAAAACAAATTCTGAAAGGTATCCTTTCATCATGCAAAAGGACACCTTTCAGAATACAATATATGGCCTTTTAGCTTGTAAAAGACCACATATCAGAAACCGGCTCTAAACATGCCTGTATGTAAGTATTATATTCCCGTCGTATTCCTTGCGGTCGCACAGCTCAGCCGAGGCAGGTATCTGCGGTGCGGCAGTGCCTCCGCCGACGGTGCGTGGCGATATTTCTACGCGCAGTTCATCCCAGCATCCGTCCTCGGCGAGGAAACTCCGGTGGGTTTCGGCTCCGCCTTCAACCAGCAGCGACTGAACGCCCTGACCGTAAAGCCATTTCATCAGCTGCGGCACAATGGGCTTGCTGAAGTCGGCTTCGGGCGCAAACGGCCTGTTGCGGTCGATTACTATGCGCATCGGGTCACGTCCCGCCCACAGTCTTACGTTAAGCTGCGGCTTGTCGCGCTCCGCCGTAACACGGCCCACGAGTATGGCGTCGTTCTCCGCCCTGAGCTTATGCACGAGCATCTTTGTGAATGGCGTTGACAATGCCACAGGCCTGAAGTTGTCATCGATAAAACCGTTTGCCGTCTGACACCATTTCAGCGTCACATAAGGACGGCTGTGAGTGTTGAACGTCATGAAACGGCTGTTCAGCTCAAGACATTCTTTCTCAAGCACACCCACCGTAACCTCTATGCCTGCGTCGCGCAACTTCTGTATGCCGCGGCCCTTCACCTTGGCAAAGGGGTCTACGCATCCTACCACCACGCGCCTTACGCCCTTGCTCACTATGAGGTCGGCGCACGGCGGCGTGCGGCCATAATGAGAGCATGGCTCGAGGCTAACATACATGGTCGACTTGCTGAGCAGTGCCCCGTCCTGCGGCTTCACCGACGCAAAGGCGTTCACTTCGGCGTGGCCTTCGCCGCATCTTATATGATATCCCTCGCCTATTATGCGGCCGTCTTCGCTCACAATAACAGCCCCCACCATAGGGTTGGGCCTTGCCGTAAGCTGTCCGCAGCGTGCCAGTTGAAGGCACCGGCGCATATACATTTTGTCTTTTTCAGTCTGTTCCATGCTGCAAATATACTTCAAGTGAACGAGAAACAGAAATTTACCGGCGCAAGATTCTTCCTTTACTTCACACCTGAGACACTGCAGGTTTATAAAAAAATCTTAAAAATACGGTTCTTCCTATACGACATAAGACCAAAAACGCTTATATTTGTAATATCATTTTGATATCATAATAAACTCTTATTTATAACCAAAAAAACACCTTATTTATGGAAAACAAGGAATTCATTTTCAAAGGTATGACACTCAACGGCATCGGCATGCTCGTTCTCAACCTGTTTCTCTACATTGCGTCGGTAGGTCTGATTGCTCTTTCGCCCACGATATTCAGTGGCGCCACGGCCATAGCTTCAGGCGTGGCAGGCGGCATACTGTTCATTGTCAATATCATCGTCAGCTGCGGTTTCGTAAAGGTTGAGCCGGGCGAGGCGCGCGTGATGATGTTCTTCGGAAAGTACCGCGGCACGTTCAACACTCCCGGTTACCACTGGATTAATCCGTTTATCACCACCAAAAAGCTGTCGATGCGCGCACGCAACCTCGACGCCGAACCAATAAAGGTGAACGACAAGACGGGCAACCCGGTGATGATCGGTATGGTGCTGGTGTGGAAACTGAAAGATACATACAAGGCAATGTTCGAGATTGACGCGCAGACCATGGCCGAGTCGAAGGCTGCCGGCGACGCTGCCGCTGCAAGTGCAAAGACAGCCAACATAATGAACGCTTTCGAGAAGTTTGTGCGCATACAGGCTGACGCCGCCCTGCGACAGGTGGCCGGACAGTATGCCTACGACGACGGCGAGCAGGACAACGGCGAACTGACTCTGCGCGACGGCAGCGACGAGATAAACAAGGAACTTGAGGCAAAGATTGACGAGCGCCTGGCCATGGCCGGAATTGAGGTCATAGAGGCCCGCATCAACTATCTTGCCTACGCTCCCGAGATTGCGGCCGTTATGCTGCGCCGCCAGCAGGCCACGGCAGTTATTGCCGCACGCGAGAAGATTGTGGAGGGTGCCGTGTCGATGGTGAAGATGGCTCTCGACAAGCTTTCGGACGAGGAGATAGTGGAACTCGACGAGGAGAAGAAGGCAGCCATGGTGAGCAACCTGCTCGTTGTGCTCTGCGGCGACGATACGGCACAGCCCGTAATCAACACCGGAACGCTGAACCACTGATACAATTCATAATTCACAATTAAGAATTCATAATTGGGAGCGCGCTGTCATGCCGACGGCATAGCTCCCATAACTCCCATATCTCCCACAACACCCATCCCATGCTAAAGAAGAAAAGCAAGAAACAACTAATGGAATTCAGCCGTTCGCCAAAGCTGTCGGGCAAGGTCAACGTGTGTGTCGGTCTGCCGCTGACAGCCCTTTGGCTGCTGCGCTGCTGGAAGATTGACTGTTGGTATAACGGCACAACGATATTTTCATACATCGTACTCCTACTGATGGTGGGCACGGGCATCTACCGCTGGGCATTCCGCAAGGGTGCCATAAGCGACACGGTTACGCTCGGAGGCTTCAGCAACCGCATGTACCTGCGCTACAGACAACTGTATATGCCAGTGGGCATTGGGGCAGGCTTTCTGCTGATATTTGTCTTCACGACGCTACTAACACTCATAGGCGACGGCATTGACGGACTTACCATCCAGAGATTATCTGAAGAACTGGCCACTTTCGGTTGGATGTTTATCCTGGTTTTGTATAAAGTTCTGAAGTCATACATCGACTTCTACGAATATTACCGCTCACCCGAAGCATCGCGGAAGAAGGTCGACTGATATTGATTATACGGCAAACAAAGAGGAATGAAACATGATTAAACAATATCTAAGCAGCATAAGCATAACGAAATACAGCTGCAGCGCAAGGCTTTATGGCAAAATACATATCGGCATAGGACTGCTCGTTGTGCTGTTCATCATTGCATGTATGGCCATTGAAGGAATGCCGGAGCCGATGATTTTGATTATTATGAGTCTGATAGCCATAGGCATCTTAGGCTATGGGGCTTATTTCACATGGCTGCGCGGAAAGCCGCTGAAACGCGAGATTACGCTCGGCTCATGGCCCAACAGACTGTATCTGCGAAGCAGATGGCTGTTTATCACGGCAGGCATAATCACCAGCCTGGCAGGATATGTCGTCACTATAATGATTCTATCGCTGATTTCCAACGGCTATGAAGGCATGATTTCTGTGATGATAAAGAATATGAACGACTGGTTCGCACTGCTGATTCTGCTCATATACAAAGTGTTTCATTCTTACATGAGCTATTATCTGTACTACCGCTCGCCCGAATACAGGGCTTCGCTGAACAAAGATAAAGACACAATACGGGCATAAACGGCAGCAAGCCGTAAGGCCGCCGGACGCAAACCCGCAAACATAGAAGATGAAGAAAGACAACAACACCAAGAGCTTTGTCCTGCGTGTGGACTCAGAGACGATGGCAGCCATAGAGAAATGGGCTGCCGACGAGTTTCGTTCCACCAACGGACAGCTGCAATGGATAATATCGGAGGCGCTGCGCAAGAGCGGACGACTGCCGAAGAAAAAGCGCGCACGCAAAGATGAAGGAAAGGAGAATGAAGAATGACATACCGTGAACTGTGGCGCACACTCGAACCGCTGTATGGCAACGGTGAGGCGCGTGCCATTACCGACTATGTGCTAGATGTCTGCTTCGGACTGTCGAAGGCCGACATCCTGTGCGGAGCCGTTGAAGAGATGACGGCAGAAAAGACTGCAGAACTGAACAAGATATTCGGGCGTCTGACTGAGGGCGAGCCTGTGCAGTATGTGCTCGGGCGCGCCGAATTCTGCGGGCGCTGGTTCAGTGTCCGCCCCGGTGTGCTCATACCCCGCCCCGAGACCGAGGAGCTTTGCGCGTGGATAACAGCCGACAGCAAGGCTTCGGCCAGCCCGAAGGTGCTCGACATCGGCACGGGAAGCGGCTGCATAGCCATAACGCTGCAGCTCGACATGCCGGAAAGTAAGGTTACGGCGTGGGACATTTCAGCCGATGCGCTCGACGTGGCACGCGAGAACGCACAACAACTAGGCGCCAACGTAAACTTCGTAAAGCTGGATGCGCTCAACGCAAAGCCTGAAGGCGAATGGGACGTGATAGTGAGCAATCCGCCATATATCTGCGAAAAAGAGAAGAAGGACATGGCCGTCAACGTGCTGGAACATGAGCCTCACACGGCCCTATTCGTGCCCGACGCCGACCCGCTGCTGTTCTACCGCGCCATAACGCGCCTTGCGGTGCAGACGCTTAGCAAGGGCGGACGGCTGTATTTTGAGATTAACCCGATATATGCCGACGACACTTGCCATATGATGCGAGCCGAAGGCATGACGGCAGTAGAGCTGCGAAGCGACATGTACGGCAAACAACGCATGGCAAAGGGCGTAAAGGCATAACGACAAAACAGAGCAAACAGACAACACGGCAACATACACATAGCCGGCAGTGCCGGCACAACATGACAAAGAGATGAAACAGATAACAGAACAGGAGGCATTCTTCAAGCTGTCGGCCATGTGCGCCGCAGCAGAGCACTGCCGCCACGAGATGAGCGAGAAGATGGCGCGCTGGCAGCTGCCCGACGACATGCAGGAACGCATAATGCAGCGGCTTGTTGACGAAAAGTATATCGACGAGGAGCGCTACTGCCGCTTCTTCGTGCGCGACAAGATACGATACAACAAATGGGGACGCCGAAAGGTGGAACAGGCGCTGATGATGAAGCGCATACCACGCGACATAATATCAGGCGCGCTCGGTGAGGTTGACGCCGAAGAATACATCGCCGTGCTGCGCCCCCTGCTGCAGAGCAAGCGCAAGACGATAAAGGCGGCAAGCGAATATGAGCTTAACGCCAAACTGATAAGGTTTGCCATGGGCCGCGGCTTCGACATGGACATAATAAGAGAGTGTCTCGACTGTGAGGAGTTTTAAGCCACACCGTCCGCCACGATATGGCTTCACGGTATGCCAATGGCCATGATACGTGTTGGAAATATGGCTCACAGAAAGTGTTATATGTGCAATCCTGCATGCCATGAGCGGAGATTAAGGCATACGGAAAACGGTAAAAAGTCAGGACAAAATTATTTTTCAATCCAGAAAAACAAAGTATAATGTATGTTAACAGACATACGTTATACCATGCGACAAATTAACCTTTCTTTACTTTCCGGCTGTTTTTAGCCGCCGAAACTTATGATTTCGGCAGCCAAAAGCATGCCTTTCAGCATGCAAAAGGCATGTTTTCGCACTGTAAAAGGGCACCTTTTGCAGCGCAAACAGCCGTATAACGGCAAGCAGAAAACCGCAAGGCGGCACGCAACCGGCGTAAATCACGGCATATCAACACATTACACAAAACGTTCATTTTTCGCCATTTTTACGGCAAAACCACGCTGCAGCGGAGAGCACCGCTGCTCTGAGAGCGTCAAACGGACGGCGAACGGTAAAATTATTTTACACATCACATCAAGCCGCAGCATAACCACAGGCGCATAACCGGCCTGCGCCCTGACGCCCGAACGCCATGGCCGGCGGCAACATCAGAGCGTATTTTGTATGCCGTGCGGCAGATTTCGGCTCACGCGGCAAACGGTTTGCCCTTATTTTTTATTGTTCATGCCGCGTATAGTTCTTATTTTCAAACAAATTGCTTACCTTTGCAAAGCAAAAAGATGAAAGAGAAATAACAAACTAAAGAAATGAATATAGCAGGTGAGATTAGCAGCAGCGTGATAAAGGCCGTGAAGGAGCTTTACGGAGCCGACATCACAGAGAACATGGTTCAGCTGCAGAAGACAAAACGCGAGTTTGAGGGTAGCCTTACCCTGGTGGTTTTTCCGTTCTTAAAGATATCAAGACAGAAGCCCGAAGCTACGGCCGAGGCCATTGGCAACTGGCTGGTTGAAAACTGCGAGCACGTTGAGCGCTTCAACGTGGTCAAGGGATTTCTTAACCTCGTGCTGGCACAGCAGTCATGGATCAAGCTGCTCAACGCCATCAGCGCCGACGAGCACTACGGCGAGCGCAAGGCAGGAGCCGACGCTCCGCTGGTGATGATAGAATACTCATCGCCCAACACCAACAAGCCGCTCCACCTGGGACACGTGCGCAACAACCTGCTGGGCTGGAGCCTTGCGCAGATTATGGAGGCCAACGGCAACCGCGTTGTCAAGACCAACATCGTGAACGACCGCGGAATACACATCTGCAAGTCGATGCTGGCATGGCTGAAATGGGGCAACGGCGAGACACCCGAGACAAGCGGCAAGAAGGGCGACCACCTGATTGGCGACTACTATGTGGCCTTCGACAAGCACTACCGCGAGGAGGTTAAGGAGCTTGAGGCTAAGTTTAAGGCTGAGGGCATGACCGACGAGGAGGCCGAAAAGAAGGCAAAGGACGAGGCTCCGCTGATAAAGGAGGCTCACGACATGCTCGTGAAATGGGAAGCCAACGACCCCGAGGTGCGCGCACTGTGGGAGAAGATGAACTCATGGGTTTACGCCGGATTCGACGAGACTTACAAGGCTCTGGGCGTAGGCTTCGACAAGATATACTATGAGTCGCAGACTTATCTGAAGGGAAAGGCAAAGGTGGAGGAAGGACTCAAGAAGGGACTCTTCTTCCGCAAGGACGACAACAGCGTATGGGCTGACCTCTCTGACGAGGGCCTCGACCAGAAACTGCTGCTCCGCTCTGACGGCACATCGGTGTATATGACTCAGGACATCGGTACGGCAGAGATGCGCTTCAACGACTATCCTATCGACAAGATGATATATGTTGTGGGCAACGAGCAGAACTATCACTTCCAGGTGCTGTCAATATTGCTCGACCGCCTCGGCTTCAAGTGGGGCAAGGAGCTTGTCCACTTCTCTTACGGCATGGTGGAATTGCCTAACGGCAAGATGAAGAGCCGCGAGGGAACGGTGGTTGACGCCGACGACCTGATAGCAGCGATGATAGACGACGCACGCCGCACAAGCGAAGAGCTGGGCAAGTTTGCCGACATGAGCGACGAGGAGCGTGCCGAGGTTTCGCGCATGGTAGGTATGGGTGCGCTCAAATACTTCATCCTGAAGGTTGACGCCCGCAAGAACATGCTGTTCAATCCTGAAGAGTCAATCGACTTCAACGGCAACACAGGTCCGTTCATTCAGTACACTTACGCCCGCATACGCAGCATCCTGCGCAAGGCCGAGGCTCAGGGCATAGCAGTGCCCGAGGCATTCAGCGGCAACGTAAACCTGAGCGTCAAGGAGACAGAACTGATACAGAAGATGAACGAATATGAGGCTGCCGTGCGCCAGGCCGGCATCGACTACAGCCCGAGCGGCATAGCCAACTACTGCTACGAGCTGACCAAGGAGTTCAACCAGTTCTATCATGACTTCAGCATCCTCGGCGCCGACACTGACGACGAGAAGGCTCTGCGCCTGCTCATCGCCAAGAACGTGGCCAAGACTCTGAAGAACGGCATGCGCCTGCTCGGAATCGAAATGCCGGAACGAATGTAATAATTGTTGAGGAGTTAGAGTAGTTAAAGTAGTTATCGCTCACGGTGTGAGCTTAGTAGTTAAAGTCAAATGCCTTCAAGGCGTGATTTTAGTTTTGTTCAACTGCTCTAACTCCTTTATCTTTCATGATATCAACTTATCTTATTTCATCAGCCAAGGTGCTCAATATAAACTGCTCCACAAAATACCAGTTATTATGAATTATGAATTAACTAACTGTAATCCTCCAGATTATCGTAATGACACAGTACTGCCTCTTCCTATGGAAGTTAAGGCTGACGCATGGGCTGTTGACGCGGCATGCAGCGGCAATCCGGGACAGATGGAGTACAGGGGCATCGACCTTACTACGGGCGCTGTGGTGTTTCATTACGGTCCGGTGTTCGGAACAAACAACATTGGCGAATTCCTTGCCATCGTGCATGCACTGGCACTTATGGAGCAGAAAGGCATCAAGAAGACTATATACAGCGACAGCTTCACGGCCATAACATGGATAAGGAAGATGCAGTGCAAGACAAAACTGGAGCGCACGGCCAAGACCGCACAGCTGTATAACGTCATAGCAAGAGCCGAAAACTGGCTGCGCACGCACACGTTCCGCACGGAACTCATCCAGTGGGACACGCGCAAATGGGGAGACATTCCGGCCGACTTCGGACGAAAATAAGCATTTCAGCCGTAAAGTCATTATCGCAGTGCCGTCTTTATTCCGTTTACGGTTTTTATTAACATAAAACGATAACATCATGAACCCTTACACACAATGCGCCCTGCTCTCGGCCTCAACGTTGAGAATGTTGCCGCACATACTGCTATATCTGCGCTTCAGGAAGACCATTGACGCCGACCTAGAGCCTTACGGAGAAGGCAAGGGCGGCATACTTACCTTTATTAAGGTGTGCACACGGCAGAAGGTGTTCCGCAACTTGTTTTATTATCGCCTTGGCGAATACCGCTCCGTGTTCATCAAGTGGCTCATGCCCGAGGACAAGTCGCTCCACATAACATGCCCATCGATAGGCGAAGGATGCCATCTAGAGCATTCATATTCAACCTATCTCAACGCCGACAGCATAGGCCGCAACTTCTATTGTCTGCACCTAGTTACGCTCGGCAACGGCAAGGACGGACGCCCCACCATTGGCGACAACGTGAGCATATACACAGGTTCGATGGTGTTCGGCAAGGTAAGGATAGGCAACAACGTCAGGATTGGCGCCGCCACAGTTATATATAAGGATGTGCCCGACAACTGCACCGTGGTGGGCAATCCGGCCGTTATAGTAAGGAAGGACGGCAAGAAAGTGAATATTCCATTATAACAAAATATCAACAAGACACATGACCGAATTTGAGAAAATGCGCAGCAGCCAGCTCTACAACTTCTCCGACCCGGAGATATTCAAGAGTCTTGACCACGCAAAGAAGCTGTGTGCCAGGCTGCAGACAGTCACCATAACAGACGACTGCTACCGTGAGATGATTGAAGACCTCATACCCGGCATACCGGAGGACAGCGTGGTGTGCCCGCCGTTCCACTGCGACCACGGCAACGGCATAACCATGGGGCGCAACGTGTTCGTAAACTACAACTGCGTGATGCTCGACGGAGGCCGCATTACCATAGGCGACAACGTGCTTATAGGCCCCAACTGCCAGATATACACGCCGCAGCATCCGATGGACTACGTGCCGCGCCGCGGTACGATAGAGACCGCCTACCCCGTAACCATAGGCGAGGACACATGGCTCTGCGGCAGTGTTATCGTGTGTCCGGGCGTAACGATAGGCAAGCGCTGCATCATTGCTGCCGGCAGCGTGGTTACTAAAGACATACCCGACGACTCGCTCGCGGCAGGCAATCCGGCAGTGGTAAAGCGCCGCCCGGTGGTTGACAAATAAGCCATGCGCGGCTCATCTTCATCACTATACAACAACAAAGATTATTTTCTGATTATGAAACCAGTTGACAAGAAGTCTCTTCTCTTTGTGTGTCTCGGCAATATATGCCGCTCTCCGGCTGCCGAGGCAATACTGAAATATAAGCTCGAAGACAACAAGCGCCTGGCAGGACGCATTGAGGTAGACTCTGCCGGCATCGGTTCATGGCACGAAGGGCAGCTGCCCGACCGTCGCATGAGAACTCACGGGGCAAGCCGTGGATACGACCTGAGCAGCAGGGCAAGACAGATTAAGCCTGCCGACTTCAGCCGCTTCGACTATGTTTTCGCGATGGATCATCAGAACGTGGCCGACCTTAACCGCGTGGCACGCAACGACGACGACCGCAATAAGATAATGTGTACGGCCGACTTCATGACCCGTCATCCGCAATACGACACCGTGCCCGACCCCTATTACGGAGGCGATGCCGACTTCGAGCTGGCTCTCGACCTTATAGAAGATGCCTGCGACGGCATCATTGCATGGCTCGAGAAACAGATGTAATGCTCTGACAAGCAATGCCTAAGCCATAGCAAGACTGACAGCATACCCATTTATTATTAGCGCCGCATATACCTATTTACAGGTATATGCGGCGCTCTGTTTTCACACCCCAGCACACTTAACGCTGCCAAACATGGCTCATCGTGCCGTGCAAGGCATGAAAACAGGCCGGCCATCACCCTTTTTGGTGATTAGAGACGCACATTCATTTAATCTTATTTTACCGATTTTTAAGTATTGTAAACATTTCTACAAGCCATTACCTTTGCATCGAAAAATCAAAAAATAAGACATAAATGAACTTAACGGGAAAAACTTTTCTGACATGTGCCGCAGCCATTCTGTTCACTTCCGCACAGATGCAGGCACAACATTCGGCTGCCGACAGCGTGTATCAGCACGCAAAGGGCAACCGCCTGAGCATCGGCGGATATGGCGAGGTGGCACTGACGCGCAACTTCTACAGCGACAACGTTTATCGTTATTCTAACGCAAGCCAGTATAAGAATGATCCGAGCCACGGACGCTTCGACATTCCGCATGCCGTGATATACATAAGCTACGACTTCGGAAAGGGCTGGAGCATGTCGAGCGAGATTGAGTTTGAGCACGGCGGAGCAGGCGGTGCCGTTGAGAAAGAATTTGAAGAGGCCGGCGAATGGGAACAGGAAACCGAGAAAGGCGGCGAGGTGGAGCTGGAGCAGTTCTGGATTCAGAAGTCGTTCGCACGCTGGGCAAATATCCGTATCGGACACATAGTAGTGCCCGTAGGCCTCACCAACGCCCATCATGAGCCGCTCAACTTCTTTACAGTCTACCGCCCCGAAGGCGAATCTACCATTCTTCCATGCACATGGCACGACACAGGCATCAGCTTCTGGGGCCGCTCGGGAGACTTCCGTTATGAGCTGCAGTTCATCGCCGGACTAGACGCCTTCATGTTTGACCGCGACAACTGGGTGCAGAACGGTGCCGGTTCGCCATTCGAATTTAAGGTGGCCAACAAGTATGGCTTTGCCGCACGCATTGACAACTACACCATTCCGGGCCTGCGCATCGGTCTTAGCGGATACTACGGACAGTCGATGCACAACACCTATCCGCACGACATGGAAGGCGAAGGCAAGGCCAACGACAAGGTTAAGGGCAACGTATATATCGGAGCTTTCGACTTCACCTACTCGGGCCACAACTGGATTGTAAGAGGCAACGCCGACTACGGATACGTGAGCGACGCATCGAAGATAAGCGCCATAAAGCGCAACCTTGTGTCGAGCGGCGCGCCTTATAAGAAGTCGCCCGTGGGCAAGAATGCCGTAGCGGCAGGCATCGAAGCCGGATATGACATTTTCTCACAGATACCCAAACTCAGAAACAAGAACCAGAAGCTGTATGCCTTCGGCAGATATGAGTACTACGACTCATACATTCCTGCCGCCGACCAGGCCGACTACGAATATACCGACCGCAACCGCATGGCCGTAGGCCTCAACTACTACCCCGTTCCGCAGATTGTCGTGAAGGGCGAATACTCAAAGAGATTCCTCAAATCAAAATACAACGACGAGCCTTCGGTGTCGATAGGCGTGGCATATCAGGGATTCTTCCTGTAAGACGACGAAGCCGGACACCCTGAATGTATAGAAAAAACGATACAAGTATTAATATAAAAACAAAGTAAGCTATGGAAAAAATCTTTAAATTGCCCCTTGCACTCATGCTCGGAGCAGCAGTAATGTTTGGTTTTTCGTCATGCAGCGACGATGACGACATCGACGACGGCAGTGCGTTGACAGAGAAAGAAGCCTTCCTGAAAGAGGCGGCAGGCGTGTATGTAAACGACGTTGTATATTCAACATACGGAAGTCTGGCAGCAGAGACAAACAGCCTTTACGAACAGCTGTATGCCGTGAAGGAAAAGTTTAAGACAGACCCGAACTCGGTTACGCAGACAGAGATTGACAACATCTGCGCCACATTCCTGAGTGCGCGCGCCTATTGGGAAAAGAGCGAGGCATTC
>NZ_HF986774.1:15670-37134 GCF_000431195.1 Prevotella sp. CAG:255
AGGCATTCCTGTTCGGCGCAGCAACCGACTTCGGCATCGACCCGCACATCGACACATGGCCGCTCGACCTGGAAGGACTGGCCACTGAGCTAAAGAACACCGACAAAGTGGCCAACATGGACGGCGAAGACGGCATATCCTATGCAGCCAACAAGCTGGGACAGGAGCTGCTGGGATTCCACGGCATTGAGTTTATCATCTTCCGCGACGGCGCCAACCGCAAGATTGAGAAGCTGCGCGGCGTTGAAGACGACCCTGATTTTGTTAAGGTGGCAACAAACGTTACAGGTCTTGAAGAACTGATTTATGCCACAGCCGTTGCCGGCGACCTGCGCGACCGCTGCTATCAGCTCAACGTATCATGGAACGCCGACGCACCCGAAGAGCAGCGCACACGTGTCGTAGACGAGTGTGAACTGCCTTGCACCGTGGGCAGCGGCAACAACTCTTATGGCACAAACATGCTCAACGCCGGTCAGGCCGGAAGCACTTATGCCATGTGGCGCGAGGTGGCAAGCACCATCCTGCTGAGCGGATGCGAGAATATTGCAAAGGAAGTGTATTCACAGAAGATGGGACTTGCCTACAGCGGCGAAGACCCCAACTACATTGAGTCGCCCTACAGCAAGCGCTCCTTCTATGACTTCTACGACAACATCATAAGCATAGAGAACAGCATATACGGCGGCGTTGAAGGCAACCGCAACGAAAGCAAGTCGATCATGGCGTACTTGAAAAAGTATAACCCGGAACTTGCCGCCACGGTTGAAACAAACATAAAGAACTCTCTCGATAAGCTTACGGCATGCCAGAACAGCGGCACTGCCTTTGTTGACAATCCCAAAGCTCAGTGTGTGGCCGACGCCATAGCTGCCATAGAAGCGCTCGATGCAAGCCTGACGGCAGCATCAACATGGATTGCAGCCAACTGACAATACTTTTTAAAGGTTATTAGAAGTTATGCCACGGCAAGCCTTCACACGGTCTGCGTGGCGTAATTTTACGCCTGAAAGGCAAGAGCAATCGCTGAACCGATAAAGAAAGCAAAGACAAAATAATCTTAAAACAGCATATTATGAAATTTATAAATATCAGAAACTGTCATGTTGCCGCTCTCGCGGCGTGTGCCTGTCTGTCGTTTCAGGCCTGCACTGACGATGAGCGTCTTCCGGAGAACACGGGCGACATTGAGTATGTTGGACAGGATGTGGGCAACTTCTCGGCCGACGAGTGGTATCCGGGCGGCAAGCTCGGCACTACCGAAAACGTAGGCGCGGGCTGCTATGAAGACGACGCCCCTATAGTAGACGAAATGGGACTGCTAAGTGAGTTTCATCTCGGCGAGGTGCTCTTTGAGCGCAACTTCAACACGAGCACTCCGCCGTTCAACGGTCTCGGACCGGCATCGGTCAGAAAGTCGTGCATCGACTGCCATCCGGGTTACGGCCACGGCAAGCGGCAGGAGTCATATAAGGCAGGCTTCGGCAACGGCTACCTGCTCGTGATATATCATCCCGAAGACGGAGCCAACAGCAACGACGGTCCCTACATCAGCGAGGTTACGGGTATGCCGCAGACACAGGCCGTGTCGCCGTTTCTTCCGCCCGTTGACGAGGACAAAATCAGCATGACATGGAAAACCGTGGAAGGTACGATGCCGAGCGGACTGTCGGCAACGGAGTTTCCCGACGGCGAGAAATATCAGCTCATATATCCCGAAGTGACCATTTCGCAGGATGCGTTCAACACAGACCCTAAGCCTACCAACATTGCCGTGCGCCTGGAATCTACAATAGGCATAATGGGCACGGGCCTCATTGACGCCATACCCGAGGACTCGCTCAAGAAACAGTATCAGGAGGAGGCTAAATACATAGAGCTCAACCCTGCCATGTGGGACAAGGCCGCCAACGACTGGGCATCTACGGCCTACTATACCAACTGGACTTCGCCGGGCGCGCTGGCCGACGGCACTCCCGTCACGGGGATGATAAAGCGCTACACCTATGCGCTGACACGTGCCAGTCTGCAGGACGGCGCAGGAGCCAACGCCATGTGGAACATTCCGAACGTGAGCCGTCCTGACCGCCCGAAGCTCTACACCACCGACGCATGGGCCTTGGCGATGTCGAAGAACCAGGACGTGATAGCTGCGATAAAGAGCGACCCTACGTCGCCGTATTATGCCGACGGAACTGACAGCGGCATTGCCGACGCCGTGAAGAATCTGCTGTCACCAAGCACCAACCAGTTTGACAACCAGTGGCACAACTTTGAGCCGGAGATGAGCAACGACAACTTCTACGCCTTCATGGTGTGGCACCGCGGACTGGCCATACCTCGCGCCCGCAACCTTAACGACCCTGATGTGCAGCGCGGCAAGAAGTTGTTTATGGAGATGGGCTGCGCCACATGCCACCGTCCGTCGTGGACAACGGGCGACGACAACTACTGGACGCCCGACGTGATAAAGGGCAAGCCGCTGCCTAAGTATCCGCGCCAGAAGATTTATCCTTACTCTGACTTCGTGCAGCACCGTCTGCACATGATCAACGACATTCACGGCTCATGGTGCCGCACCACACCGCTATGGGGCCGCGGTCTGTCGCTGATTAACACCGGTGCACAAGACCGTCTGCACGACTGCCGCGCACGCAACGAGATAGAGGCCATAATGTGGCATGCCTACAGCAAGGAGAGCGACGCATACGCCTCGGCAGCAAAGTTCTATAACCTCAGCAAAGCCGACCGCGACGCCGTGGTGAAGTTCCTGCAGGCGATATGATTTTTTGTAGTTAAAGGAGTTAGAGTAGTTAAAGGAGTTAAAGTCATATGTCTTGTGGCTTTACTCCTTTTGAATATTGTGAATAAGTAATTCAATAAATATTTTTGCCTTGACTCCTAAAGAGCAATGCTATTAACTTTAACTCCTTTAACTACTCTAACTCCCGTCTTACAAAAGTGAAAAATCCAAATGCGTAGTGGTTGATAAGAAGCAACAAGGCTATTGACTTTAACTCCTAGCCAACTTGTTGGCGATAACTACTTCTAACTCCTTTAACTCCTAAAAACACATGACCCTTTCCCGTTCCCTCCTTGCTCTTTACGTGAGCATCATAACGATAATGGCTGCGGCCACGATAACAGAGAAATACATGGGCAGCGACTATGTTGCCGATGCCATATACGGCTCATGGTGGTTTGCCGCCATGTGGGCACTGCTGGCGGCAGCAGGCGTGGCGTATATCGTGAAGAGGCGCGTAAGGCGCGCGTCGGTGCTGCTGCTCCACGGCTCGTTCGTCGTGATACTGCTCGGCGCCCTGCTCACCCACGTGTCGGCATCGCAAGGCACGGTAAGGCTGCGGCTCGGCGAGACAACCGACACGTATGTGGTCAGCACGAAAGACGGCGACATACGGCACAAGCTGCCGTTCAAGCTAAGGCTGAAGTCGTTCGACATACACTATCACGACGGCACAAAAGCCGCGGCCGACTATGTAACAAGGCTCACCGTTACCGACGGCGACAAGACCACAGAGGCACTTGTTTCGATGAACAACATATTCAGCTACAAGTCTGTAAGGCTCTATCAGATGTCTTACGACCCCGACATGCGCGGCAGCGTGCTCTCGGTCAACCGCGACCCGTGGGGCATACCCGTAACCTACTGCGGCTACGCCCTGCTCTTTATTGCCATGATATGGATGCTCATCGACCCCAAGGGGCCTTACCGCCGCCTGCTGCGCAGCGACATAGTGAGAAAGGGAATGATGACCTTTGCGCTGCTTGTCGCCACTACGTTTATGGCTCACGGCGCAACGACGCTGCCTAAGGAGACGGCCGACAAGTTCGGACGGCTGTATGTTCTCTACAACAACCGCGTATGCCCGCTGCAGACTCTCGCCATAGACTTCACGAAGAAACTGTGCGGCAGCGCAAGCTACGGCGGCTACACGGCAGAACAGGTGCTGATGGGCTTCGTGATGTGGCCCGACGAGTGGAGCCGCGAGCCGCTGCTCAGACTGAAGGGCGGCGCCCTGCGCGACAGGCTGCAGCTGCCCCGCCACTGCACCATAAACACCTTCTTCAACGACATGATGGGCGGATACATCATTGGCCCCTACCTGAACGAATACTACAACGGGCACGACGACGAGTTTCACCGCCAGGTGGCCGACGTAGACGCGCGCATACAGCTCGTGATGGACCTGCGGCGCGGCAAGCTGCTGAAGGTGTTTCCGTATACCGTCAACGGCAACACCACATGGTATGCCCCAACAGACATCATGCCCGACTCTGCCGTAGCCCCGGCCGACAGACAGTATATGCAGAACGTATTTTCGCTGATATATCAGGAGGCGCTGGCCGGCAACATGGCTTCTGTGGGCAACATTGTCGACAAGATGCTGCGCTATCAGCACAAGAACGGCGGCAGCTCGCTGCCCTCGGGCATGCAGACGCGGGCCGAACGGCTGTATAACGCCGTGCCCTTTGCCACCATCCTCTTCATGCTCAACCTCGGCATGGGCTTCGCCACGCTGTTTGCCGTTCTCTGGCTTATGACACGCCCCACAAGGCGCACCTTGCGCGGCAGCATGCTAATGAAGATTGCAGTAGCTGTCATGCTGCTTTCTTTCGCGGCGCTCACTCTCTGCGTGGCTCTGCGCTGGCTGATAAGGGGCACCGCACCCATGGCAAACGGCTACGAGACGATGCTGCTCATGGCATGGATAATCATGACGGCGTCGCTGCTGCTGTGCCGCCGTTTCGCCATAGTGCTCACCTTCGGCTTCATCATGTCGGGCTTCTTCCTGCTCGTGTCGCACATAAGCCAGATGGATCCGCAAATAACCCACATCATGCCGGTGCTGCAGTCGCCCCTGCTCAGCATCCACGTGTCGGTGATAATGATGGCCTTCGCCCTGCTCTCGCTCACCTTCATCTGCGGCATCACGGCCCTGCTGCTGCGCGCCATGAGGGGCAGTCGTGCAGAGGGGCTCGCCGCTCAGCTTGCAGCCCTGCGCGCCCTGTCGCAGCTGTTCTACTATCCTGCCATGGCGGCCCTGGCCGTGGGCATATTCGTAGGCGCGGTGTGGGCCAACGTGTCGTGGGGCACCTACTGGAGCTGGGACGCCAAGGAGGTGTGGGCGCTGATAACCTTCATGGTGTATGCCGCGGCTGCACACGGGACGTCGCTCCCGATGATGCGCAGGCCCATGCCGTGGCATGTGTTTATGGTGGCGGCCTTTGCCACAATACTGATGACATACTTCGGCGTGAACTATTTTCTTGGCGGAATGCACTCGTATGCATGACGCCGGTACAGGGCCGATGCACTCAAGGGCAGCAAAAGGCAATGCTGCCCGGAATGCCGTTTTGTAAAATAATCGGATAAATTCCGTCCGTTTGACGCTCTCAGAACAGCGATGCCCGTGGCAAAGCCATAGTTTGGCGCAAAAAACACGAAAAACATTGCAGTTTTGTCATCTTCCTTATTATCAGCGCTTTATGCCCAAGAAGAGACAAAACTGCAATGGTTAAAAAATATTACTATGCCGTTTACGGTGCAAAAGTGGGCCACTTACGCTGCAAAACATGCCCGATTTTCGTCCGTAAAGCATGCTTTCATGCTCAAAAACCCATGCTTTCATTCCTTTCATAACAGGGTAAAAGTGAATGTATGTTAACCCTGCGGCATTTTCATTCGACAAAATTAACATCCGTTGTATTTTAATTTTCCAGAACGGAAAATATTTTTGTCATAAGTTTTTACCACGCAACAAAGCCCATGAGCAGGGCGGAAAACATGATAAAACACAAAATAAAACGGGAGGCCTCTTCACAGAGACTTCCCGTCAGTTAACTTAAAACAATCAATAAAAGAAATAGATTGTCACGTTAAAATTATATGTTCGGCGGCACACACGAGGCACATCAGCCCCACTGCCGTCAGTCTTTATATTGATAATGTCTGGCTATTATCTTATGAAGAGCAGCTCACGATACTTAGGCAGAGTCCAGAGCTCGTCGGCAACGATAAGCTCGAGCTTGTCTATGTGGTAGCGTATCTCCTCCATCTTTGGAGCCACCGTGTCGTGATATGCTATGGCTTTCTCGCGCTCGCTCTCAATCTTGTTGGCCACCTTGCGCGCGTTGATAAGCTCGTCAACGCCGTTCTCTATTATCTGCGTGCGCTCGGCAATCTCCTCAATAATCTTGATGTTGCGCGAACAGAGCTTCTCAACCTTCTCCTTAGAGAATATCTGCAGCATGTTCTGAACGTTCTTGGCCAGCTGGCTCTGATAATGGGTTGCCACAGGTATGATGTGGTTCATCGACAGGTCGCCCATTACACGTGCCTCAATCTGTATGCGCTTGGTGTAGGTGTCCCATTTAACCTCGTTGCGGGCAGCAAGCTCTTTCTCGCTCATCACGTTCATGTCTTCAAACATCTTTATCGACTCCTTGCTCAGGTAGTTGTCGAAGATAAGCGGACAGCTTGTCTCGCAGTCGAGTCCGCGGCGCTTTGCCTCCTCAACCCACTCGTCAGAATATCCGTTTCCGTCGAAGCGTATGGGCTTGCAGGTCTTGATGTCCTCACGCAGCACGTCGATGATGGCGCTTGTCTGGTCTTGTCCCTTCTCGATGAGGGCGTCAACGCGCTTCTTGAAGTCGCTCAGAGCCTCAGCCACGGCTGTGTTGAGGGCTATCATGGCCGAAGCACAGTTGGCCTCGCTGCCCACGGCACGGAACTCGAAGCGGTTACCTGTAAAGGCAAACGGACTTGTACGGTTGCGGTCGGTGTTATCTATGAGCAGTTCGGGTATCTCAGGTATGTCGAGCGTCATGCCCTGCTTGCCTGCCACGTTGAACAGGTCCTTGCTGTTGCTGTTCTCTATATGGTCGAGCAGTTCTGACAGCTGCTTGCCGAGGAACGAAGATATGATTGCCGGAGGTGCCTCATTGGCTCCCAGACGATGGGCGTTGGTAGCGCTCATGATAGAAGCCTTGAGCAGTCCGTTGTGTCTGTATACGCCCATGAGAGTCTCAACGATGAAGGTAACGAAGCGCAGGTTGTCTTCAGGAGTCTTGCCCGGTGCATGCAGCAGCACGCCGGTGTCGGTAGACAAGCTCCAGTTGTTGTGCTTGCCCGAACCGTTGATGCCTGCGAAGGGTTTCTCATGCAGCAGTACGCGGAATCCGTGCTTGCGTGCCACTTTCTTCATGAGCGACATGAGCAGCATGTTGTGGTCGATGGCCAGGTTGGTCTCCTCGAATATAGGAGCTATCTCAAACTGGTTGGGGGCAACCTCGTTATGGCGTGTCTTACAGGGGATCGACAGCTCGAGAGCCTGCACCTCAAGGTCTTTCATGAAGGCCTGTACGCGGTCGGGGATGGTGCCAAAGTAGTGGTCGTCCATCTGCTGGTTCTTGGCAGAGTCGTGGCCCATCAGGGTGCGTCCTGTAAGCATCAGGTCAGGACGTGCGCTGTAGAGTCCCTCGTCAACGAGGAAATACTCCTGCTCCCATCCAAGGTTGCATGTAACCTTTTTTACTCTCTGATCGAAATAATGACAAACCTCAGTTGCGGCAGTGTTCACAGCGTGAAGGGCACGCAGCAGCGGAGCCTTGTAGTCGAGAGCCTCGCCGGTGTAAGAGATGAAGATAGTAGGAATACACAGCGTGTCGTCCATGATGAATACGGGCGATGTGGGATCCCAGGCTGAATATCCGCGGGCCTCGAAGGTGTTTCTGATACCGCCGTTGGGGAACGAGCTTGCGTCAGGCTCCTGCTGTACGAGCAGCTTGCCCGAGAACTCCTCTATCATGCCGCCCTTGCCGTCGTGCTCTATGAAGGCGTCGTGCTTCTCGGCAGTGCCTTCTGTAAGCGGCTGAAACCAGTGAGTGTAGTGTGTAACGCCGTTCTCCTCGGCCCACTGCTTCATGCCGGCAGCCACTGCATCGGCTATAGAGCGGTCGAGTCGCGAACCGTTGTCAATGACATCAATGAGCTTGTCATATACATCTGCAGGCAGGTACTTATACATCTTTGCCCTATTGAAGACATACTTGCCGAAGTATTCTGACGGGCGTTCCAGCGGAACCATTACTTCCAGCGGCTTTTTCTTGAAAGCCTCTTCAACAACCTGAAATCTTAAGTTTGTCATTGTTAAAAAGTTTTATTTATTATACTTATGCCTATTCTTTATCTGAAAACATATGCAAAGATAATGCTAAATTTCATTATGACACCTTTTTATGAGATAAATGTTGCTTTTTTTTACATTCATAGCGCAATTTATAATACAAAGTAAGTCTTTCGCAGACTTAAATTGGCATAACATGCGCCACACGCCACCACTCACCCACATGTCAATGACGCCACGTCGCCCGGTGTGTACTTACGCCCGTCAAGCAGAAACCTTACGGCCCGGCGCCCTGCCGCATTCTACTTCTGCATCCACAGACTTATGCGGCGCATGGCCTCCTTGCAGTCTTCACGCTCACCGAAGGCCGTAAGTCTTACGAAACCTTCGCCGCTCGGACCGAAGCCTACGCCCGGCGTGCATACCACCTGCGCTCCATAGAGCATCTGCTCAAAGAACTTCCAGCTGTCAATGTTGCCCGGAGTCTTCACCCAGAGATACGGAGCGTTTACGCCACCATACACCTTCAGTCCTAAAGATGTCAGCGTCTCACGCATTATCTTGGCGTTGTCCATATAGTATTTTATAGTCTCCCTTACCTGCTCCTTGCCTTCGGGGGTATATATAGCCTCGGCTGCGCGCTGGCTTATATTGCTTGTGCCGTTAAACTTGGTGCACTGCCTGCGATACCACATCGGATTCAGCGGATAGCGTTCCTTGCCGTCTATGCTGGCAGCCGTAAGTTCCTTGGGCACAACCGTATAGCCGCATCTCACGCCGGTGAATCCTGCCGTCTTCGAGAAGCTTCTGAACTCTATCGCAACCTTGCGCGCCCCTTTTATCTCATAGATCGAATGGGGAATGTCGTCGTCCTGAATATAAGCCTCGTATGCAGCGTCATAGAATATCAGAGTGTCGTTTTTCAGCGCATAGTTCACCCACTTGCGCAGTTCTTCCTTCGTTATAACGGTTCCCGTAGGGTTGTTCGGATAACACAGGTATATTATGTCTACACGCTGGTCGGGTATCTGTGGCACAAAGTTGTTCTCTTCCGTGCATGGTATGTAGGTAACGTTGCTCCACTTGCCGTCAACAAGCGCACCAGCCCTGCCGCACATCACGTTAGAGTCGACATATACGGGATATACCGGATCGGTAACGCCGAAGTTGTTGTCCCAGCGCACCAGCTCGCCAATGTTGCCCGTGTCGCTCTTTGCACCGTCGTTGACGAACACCTCACTCGGGTCGATATGTATGCCGCGCGAAAGATAGTCGTTCTTCACGATAGCCTCACGCAGGAACATGTATCCCTGTTCAGGACCGTATCCGTGAAAGCCTTCCCTGGTGCTCATCTCGTCAACGGCCTTGTGCATGGCCTTGATAACAGCAGGACACAGCGGACGCGTAACGTCGCCGATGCCAAGGCTTATCACGTTGGCCTTCTGATGCGACACCTTAAAGGCATTCACCTTTTTCGCAATGTCGGCAAACAGATAGTTTTTTGTCAGTTTTAGATAATGTTCGTTTATTAATGCCATATTTATTTTTATTGATGTTTAAGTTATTTTCTTTTCTATGTTGTGACTGTTCCTAATTCCGGCCTCTGCCTGTTTCTAAAAATTCCTGATACAATCTTTTGTCTTTAAAAAACTCACCTAATCTGATTTATGCTTATATCCGCAACCTTATCAGGGAAGCGGTATCTCACCGTCAAACACAAATTCGGCACCGCCAGTAAGATAAACATGATTGTCAGTTTCTCGCCATTCAATTTCGAGCGTGCCTCCGTCCATCACGACCTTACTGCTGCAGCCTGCCACTCCGAGCTTTGCCGCCGCAACAGCCGTGGCACATGCCCCGGTGCCGCATGCCATCGTTATGCCGCTTCCACGCTCCCACACCCTTGTACGCAGCGTGTCTTTCTCAACGAGATGGGCAAACTCTATATTACAGCGTGCAGGGAAAGCCTCGTGATGCTCCAGCAAGCGCCCGTAGGTATCTACGTCGGCAAGGCCTTCAGCGTCCGTGAATATCACGAAATGCGGATTACCCATCGACACAAACATGCCTTTAAAGAGTTTGCCGCCGGCTTCAAGCATGCCTCCCGCCTCGGTGTCTGTCCTAGGCACAAACTGTCCGGCCACATCAAAGCGCGGCTCAAGCATATCTACGGTTACGCTGTCAACCTTCTGTCCGCAGACATGCAGGTTCAGAGTTTTTATTCCTGAAAGAGTTTCGAGGCGTATAGTACGACTCGACGTCATGCCTTTTTCATAAAGATACTTTCCAATGCATCTTGAGGCATTGCCGCACATCATTGCTTCAGAACCGTCGGCATTGAATATGCGCATGGAAAAGTCGGCATCGGCAGACACAGGACGCCCTATCAGCACCAGTCCGTCGCTGCCTATGCCCTTATGGCGCGAACTCCACTTTATGGCAGCCTCAACAGGAGAAGGAATATTATACAGCAACGTATTAACATAAATATAATCATTCCCGGCTCCGTGCATCTTCGTAAATCTAATCATTGTTGGTGTCATTATGATTATCTTTTCACGTTAATGTTTTCTTTTTGCATGATCTTCAATGCAAATTTACAACATCTTGTGCAACATAATAACACTTTCATCAATTTATTACATTACTTTATACAAAATATTACGTTTTATCGATAAATATGCAATATTTATTATAAATCATTACAACAAATAACCATATTCAATACAAATCGTCAGCAAAGCAAAAAGTTTAGATTACCGAAAAAACAACATCAAAAATCCAAAAATATCCATTAAAATTAATGGGTTATAATAACAAGGTTACACGAACAGGCTTATTGACAAAAAACCGGCTCTTGTCTCGCTTTGGACAAGAGCCGGTTGTATCTTATAATAACGCTATATTACAAAGGCGTTAAACGTACGGAAATTATCAGTTTTCTTTACTTTTTCATCCGCATGTTGAGCTGATAGATGGCGGGCAGGAATATGAACATAGAGAATATCAGCGACAGCACCACACTCTTCTGATTGCCGCCGAAAAGTCCGTCGAGACTGCTCATCGAGGCTATATGCGGGAACAGCGTGCACAAGACATACACCACGGTGTTGTTGACCCAATGGACGGCCACACCGGGCAGGATGCTCCCCGTGCGGTAATACATCCAGCCGAGCAACAGACTAATGAGGAAGGCATGGGGCATCTGGGCTGGATTTAGATGGATGACGGCAAACACGGCGGCTGATATCAATATGGCCACCCACGGACGCGAGAAGCTGCCGAGAAGCGACTTGAGGATGGCACCGCGGAACACGGTCTCCTCTACAAACGGAACCAGCAGGCAGAGCACAAAATAGCCATACTGGCTGCTCATGAGCTGGCGGAATGTTTCTTCTGACGTGTTGGCCAGGTCAGGCATAAGGCTCTGAAGCCACACCGAAGGCAGCAGAGTGCCGAGCGAGGCTATGCCGCTCCAGAAGAATATGCCCCACTTGCCTGAACGCAGATAGGCAGGCGAGAGCACGGCCCACTTGCGCCAGACAAACAGCGCAAGCGTGAGGGCACTGTAAACGGCGCACGAAAGTATCTGCATGGGGGCGGTTATCAGCTCAAGCTTCTGACCGTTAAGCACGGCGAGCACGTCTGACGAGGAATGGCCGGCGGCGAGAAGCCACACGGCAAACACCGCCCACGACACGAAATACTGTATGCAGATGAATGCAAACAGATATAATAATGCTTTCTTCATTTCTTGAATTTATGTGATAAAACTATGTTTTAACAGGAAAAATATGTGCGAATGGGCGCATCGCACTTAGCAATCACGCCCTTTCGAGTATCTTTTCGGCAGCTTCGCGGTCGAGCCACAGCTGGTCTACGAGCTTTTTTATTGAGCAGAACTTCTGCTCGTCGCGCAGGCGGTGATAGAACAGCACGTCTACCTGCCGGCCGTAGATATCTTCCTCAAAGTCGAAGATGTTAACCTCGAGCGTGGTTTCATGGCCGTCAAAGGTTGGCCTTGTGCCGATGTTCATCATGCCGTTGAGCAGACCGTCGCAGCCCTCCACCCTTACTTTCACGGCATAAACGCCATGCTCGGGTATCAGCTTCTGCGCATCGTCCACCTCAATGTTGGCCGTAGGAAAACCCAGTTTGCGTCCCTCACGGTAGCCGCCCTTCACCTTACCTGAAAAGAAGTAAGGATAGCCAAGGCACATGGCAGCCATGTCGGCCTCGCCTCCGGAAAGGAATGTGCGTATAACCGAGGAGCTTACGTTGACTCCGTTGAGCACGAAAGCATTGCCGCGCACCACCTCGATGCCTATCTCGCGGCCGTAGCCCACATAGTCGTCAAAGCCTTCTGTGCGGCTGTGGCCGAAGCGGTTGTCGTAGCCCATGATGAGTTTTCTTACGTTCAGGCGGTCGCGCAGCACGTCGTGCATAAAGTCGTAGGCCGTCATGGCAGCCATTTCGCGGTCGAAGTGGAGCACTACGCAGTTGTCGGCACCGGTTTTTGACAGCAGTGCCAGCTTCTCGTCGAGTGTAGACAGCAGCTTGGGCTGAAACTCCATGTTGAGCACCTGGCGCGGATGTCGGTCGAAGGTTATCACCGTCGACTGCAGTTCTGGGCTGGCCGCCGCGCAGTCGGTTACAGACTTTATGAGATACCGGTGCCCGCGGTGAACGCCGTCGAAGAATCCGATGGTGGCCACGCAGGGCGCCATCTCAGCGCTGTCGGTATCTGTAAATATAGTTCTCATAAGCTACTTTACGGTTATTATTTCACACACGGTCGAGCCATTCGTCGCCCGTAAGGTTAAGGCTCATCATGCCCAGCTGGCTTGCAGCAGCACAGTTTACGGGCGAGTCGTCGATAAACAGAGTCTCATAGGCAGCCATGCCCGAGTCCATGAGCACCTTGCCGAATATCTGCGGGTCGGGCTTCAGCATGTGCATGCGGTACGACAGATATGTTTTCTCAAAATAGTCGTCAACATCCATGCCGTCATTCCTGAACATGCCGTCCAGGGCCTTCTGCCAGTGTATGGGGTTGGTGTTGCTCAGCAGCACCATGCGGTAGCGCCCCTTGAGACTTGTCAGTTTCTCGAGCCGCTGGCGGGGTATACCTGTCAGCAGCGCATTCCATGCCTCGCAGATGTCTGCATCGTCAGCATTGCAGCCGGTGCAGATGCGTCTCACCTCGTTGCAGAACTCCTCAACGCCGGTGTTACCCACCTCAAGGTCGTGAAACAGGTTTTCCTGACGGCACTCGTCAACGTACCTTACTATCTCGTGTGCTCCAATCTTGTCGAAAGCCTCGATGCAGCGATGCTTGTCAAGATTGACAAGCACGCCGCCGAAGTCGAATATTATGTTCTTTATTTCTTGCATCTCAGCCTCTTTATTCCGCGCCATATCTCACCTACCCACATTACTATGGATGTTGCGCCGATTATGGTTATCCATTCCATGGCCGACAGCGGTTCCGTGCGGAACATCTTGCCGCCGAAGGTTACGATGAGCCACTGGCCTGCAAGGATGAACAGCAGGACGAGCAGCAGACCGTTGTCGTGCTTGAAGTCGTGGAATGCCGAATGGTTAGAGCCGAACGACTTGGCGTTGAACAGATTCCAGAACTGCAGCATGACGAACGTGGTGAAGAATATCGAGAGTTCATGTATATGAAGGTCGGCACCGCTCGACAGACTGTGCAAGAGCAATGCGAACAGCACGGCAAAGAATGCCAGGCCACAGAACACGATACCCTTGGCCATGCCGCGTGTGATGATAAAGTCGGTGCGCTTACGCGGTTTCTCCTTCATCACCTCCTCCGACGGCGGCAAAGATGCCAGAGCCAGTGCGGCAAAGGTATCCATTATGATGTTAACCCACAATATCTGTGTAACAGTGAGCGGCATCTCTGTTCCTATCACTGAGCCGCAAAGCACGAGCAGCAGAGCCGTAACGTTTACTACGAGCTGGAAGAACAGGAAGCGCTGTATGTTGCGGTAGAGCGAGCGGCCCCACATAACGGCGTTGACAATGCTGCGGAACGAGTCGTCTATCAGCGTCATGTCGCTGGCCTCCTTGGCAACCGACGTTCCCGAACCGAGCGACAGACCCACATGGGCGTGATTGAGCGCAGGAGCATCGTTGGTTCCGTCGCCTGTAACGGCCACCACGGCGTCGTGCTTCTGCAACAGGTTCACAAGGCGCTGCTTGTCGGTCGGCCTTGCACGGCTCATCACTTTCAGCTTCATCACACGGTTGAAAGCCTCATCGTCGCTCAAAGCGGCAAAGTCGGGACCTGTTATCTGAGCCTCGGCAGGCGTATCGGCATCCCAGATGCCTATCTGGCGGGCTATCTCGATAGCTGTGGCCGATGTGTCGCCGGTTACTATCTTAACGGTTATACCTGCGTCGATACATTCCTTCACGGCTGCGGGCACGTCGGGACGTATCGGGTCGCTTATGGCAGCCACGGCCTGGAACGTAAGGTGGGCGTCGGGCGTCAGCTTGGCAGTATCGATGTCGTCGCCGTTGCCGAGCACCTTATATGCAAACGCCAGTGTACGCATGGCCTGGTTCTGATATCCCGTAAGGCGCTCGCGTATCTCGTTGCGGCGCGCGTCGTCTATGTCGCAGAACTTGGCGACAATCTCGGGCGCACCTTTCACGAAGAGCACTCGCTCAGAGCCGCGTTTAACTATTGTTGCCATATACTTGCGTTCGGTAGAGAACGGTAGCTGATGCTCTATGTTGTCTGCCTGGCGCAGCGCCTTATAGTCAGTCTTGTTCTTCTCGAGCCACAGCAGCAGGGCAACCTCTGTAGGGTTACCAATGCCCTTGCCGCCTTCTTCGTCGAGATGTGCGGTTGTGTTGTATGCTATTGCTTCGTTAAACAGAGCAGCGTCGTCGGCATACATTGCCATGTCGGCCACCTGCATCTTGTTTTGCGTCAGCGTACCCGTCTTGTCGGTGCATATCACCGTAACGGCACCCATTGTCTCGCAGGCATGCAGCTTGCGCACAAGGTTGTTGTTCTTGAGCATGCGGCGCATGTTGAGAGCCAAGCTGAGCGTAACGGCCATAGGCATACCCTCGGGCACTGACATCACGATGAGCGTAACGGCCATCATGAAGTATTCGAGCACCACCTTCACCATGCCGAGATAGTTGTCCGAATGCCACAGGTTGTGCGGATCGGTCAGTATGTCGCGGCCGAGGAATATCACAAATGCTGCCACTGATATGCCCACACCAAACTTGCTTATCATCTTGGCAAGCTTGTCGAGCTGCATGTTCAGCGGAGTCTTAACCGAAGTCATCTCCGTACTTGAGCGTGCCACCTTGCCTATTTCAGTAGCATCGCCAACCTCAGTAACCTGATACACGCCGCGGCCGTTCATCACCATAGTGCTGCGCAGCACCTTCGACGAGGGATAAGTGGCCTCCTTGTCGTTCTTGTCGGGATCGGCATGCTTTGTTATTATAGGCTCGCCGGTGAGCGACGACTCGTCTATCTGCAGGTCGGTCGACTCGATAAGCGTTCCGTCGGCAGGTATCTCGTCGCCGACTTCTATTATAACAATGTCGCCCACGACAATGTCCTTGCGTGCCACCTGCACCACCTTGCCGTTGCGGCGCACCTTTACGGGCGACTCCTCGCCGAGAGCCGTAAGCACATTAAACTTCTTGGCTGCGTCCATCTCGAAGTAAAAGCCGATGGTGGTGGCAAGGATTATGGCAAGGATAATGCCGATAGACTCAATGTAGTTGTTCTCGATTACGGCAAGACCGAGCGAGATAACAGCTGCAAAAAGTAAGATTTTGATTATCGGATCCTTGTATTTTTCAAGATAAAGTTTCCACAAGGGTGTCCTCTCCGGGGGTGTAAGCACATTCTCGCCATGCGCCGAACGGCTCTTTTCCACTTCATTATCCGTCAGCCCGGGCTGATTGGTGAATAATGGGTTAAATTCGTTACTCATTTAAGACGTATAAATAATGAATTGATATTATAATCCGACTTGAACATCACAGACCCGTCAAGACCCGTAAGCCTCATTATGAGTCCGTTAATTTTACATTCTGCAAAGTTAACATAATTCGCTGAATTGTATCAACGAGATGCCCACAATCATGGTTTTTTAACGAATATTTTACCGCAAAACAACTTTTCTTCGTCATTTAAAGCATATTTTGCAAAAAATATTTGGTTATTTGAATAAATAGCTATACCTTTGCACACGAAAACTTAACACCGCAAGGTTTAAGAGGGCTTTTAGCTCAGTTGGTTAGAGCAACAGACTCATAATCTGGAGGTCCCAGGTTCAAGCCCTGGATGGCCCACGTTGAAAATCAAGCACTTACAGACTTTCTGTAGGTGCTTTTTCTTTTATTGGTGACCTTCAGGTGACCTTTTTGACGCGAAACTTTGTAAAAGTGACCCTCTGAAATTTCATAGAATTGCAGTAAATCTTTATGGATTTTTAATAAAAGATGATGGTAAAAATCGGTTGTTTTTATACTAATTTATTTTTGCTGGAAGCAATATTTCCGAAAGAGGCTCACAACACAATTATATTTCGACGTGTGAACATACAGGTGGTTCCAACCTTTGTGCCATATTGCAGACTTGCCATGATTTTTCGGTTTGGACCAACTTAGACCAATATTTAGCAAGCAGTTTGTGCCATTATACATAATTTTGCAAAAAGCGCCCATAGAGAATGAATAAAATGAAAGGGGAATACACAAAAAGTTCTGTCAAATGTTTGGAGATTGCGAAAAGATTCCTAACTTTGGCGAATTTGAGCTTTACTTTTAATAAAGTGAGTGAGACAAGACATTTGTGTGCACGCACAGACAGTGACGTTCAGGAAGTAGAATCTGGCAGTTCAACCCTGATGATGACGGAACGAGGTCTGAGCGAGTTCGCATCGTGTTACGGTGTGGATTCCTCTTTCATGTTTTCTTCATCATCGGGTTTTGCCAGAACCTTACTTTCAGAAAATGTGGATGACAGTCCACACCGTCCTTTCATTCCCCAAGCTGTGCGTCAACACGAAAAACAACATATTCTTAACATTAACTTTATAATCATGAAAAAGAGTCTTGCTTTATTATTCCTGATGTTTTTTGCCATAACGGTTTACGGGCAGACTGATACGGTACAGAGTCGTTCATTGCCAGTGGGTGAGAAGGTTTTTGATGTTGTGGAAGAACAACCGTCGTTCCCTGGTGGACAAGGAGCACTTATAAGCTGGCTTGCCGAAAATATCAAATATCCCGTTGAGGCGGCCAAGGCCGGAATTCAGGGGCGTGTCATTGTACAATTTGTTGTTACTGCCACAGGCTCCATTGCCGATGTAAAGGTGGTGCGTGGCGTAGAGCCATCATTAGACAAAGAGGCTGTCCGCGTTATAAGCAGTATGCCGAAATGGACACCCGGCAAGCAGAACGGCACAGCCGTTAATGTAAGGTATACTTACCCTGTAACATTTAGACTTCAATAAGATCCTTATTATCTTTATAAATTAAAGATTAGTAATCATGAAACAAAACGATTTTTACGCTCATCTAAATGAGCAAAAACGGAAATATAAGGAAAAATACTTACCTTATTATAAGGAATATGGAGAACATCTTCCAACAGAAATTTTGCTTAGCTTGAAAGAATACAGGCAGTCTCTGGGAATGACGGCATTAGATGTAGACGATGTTATTGACAAAGTAAAAAATCCTGGATTAGAAGTTCGGCGAATTATATCAAAACAAGATAAAGATCCTACCGTTGATATATCAGCGGTGAAAGAAGAGGCGTCAATGCTTGGTGGCCAATATAGTGATTTGATAGATAAATTGGCAGAATTTGAAGAATATGTTCAAGGGGTGTTAAAAATGACATCGCAATTATCTGACAGGTGTAAAGCCGTGACGAAAAACTTATCTGATTTTGGAACGAGTTTGGCTCAAATGGGATTCAAACGAATGAGAAAACAAAAGTCAGGTGGTGGTGCTGCTATGGGTCTCGGTTTTGCTATTTCTGCCCTTGCTGAGATTGGGGAACAATACGAAAAGAAGCGAATACAACAACAAGAGGAACAGCGTTTGCAGACATTGCTTGAGAAAAAACAAGCATACGCAAATGCAAGTTATGATACGATGAACAGAGTTTTCGAACAGTCACAAAAGACGTTGGGAAAGTATGATGAACTTTTCACAGACCAATCTACGAATTTGATAGATTGGAAAGATAAGTCACGTGATAAACAATTCAAGATGTTTGAATTCGCATTCTTTTGCAAGTTAAAATTCCAATATTTGGTAGAACTGTTGGATTTTACATTGCAGGAAATGGAGGCTTGGATGAAAGGTTATCAGAATTCAGATGCTCCTTATCCGTCATTGAAAGGACTTCTTGATGAAGAGGTGTGTTCATGGGCAATGTTCCTGTCTGATTCAACAGATTTTTATGACGGGAAATGGACTCATTATTTAGAGTCGCTGATAACAGAGAATAAAGATTTATATTTCCCTATAGAAGTTATATTATTTACAAAGCCGTATTTCTTAAGGAATTATGTTGGTGTTGCTCTATGGGAAACGGATTTATACTTTTTATGTCTTCGTCGTCGGGCAACACCTGTTTTAACAGAATTAGCGGATGATGCAAGAGAAGAAATGGGTTATTTAACGGATGTAAAACAGCAAGTCTGTAGCAATGTTAAGGAGATGCTAAGTAAAAACGATTATTATAAAGATTGCAAACAACTCATCACATCCAATTTAAAAAGTCCTGCCAAATTTGACTTCTTTGATGTCTGTGTATTGATAATTATGTTTCTTGTGTTTTTCGTTGGAACATTTTTTGTGATGGCAATATGTGCTGGAATGGTTAAAGGCGGCGGCAATGCAGGTTATGTCATGTCAATACTTCTAATAGCTGGTTTATTTTTATTATTGTATAGCAAACATGAAAAACTAATAAACCTAATGCCATGTATTCGGAAAAATAATGATTATTTTATGCTTTTAGATAGTAATTTAAGAGACCAAGAGGAAGAAATCGCAAACAAATATAATGACATAAAACTATAAAATTATGGAAAAAGAAAATCAACTTGACAGAATTGATGCATCTGTAAACAATTTTGGCAATACAATGATGCAAACGACTGAGTGTTTCAATAGTCTCAATGAACTTACTGGCAATTTGGTGTCAGCAGCAAATAATTATATTGATTTGCAACGTGATATGCATAAAATGGATGTACAATTCAACGCATACGTTGCAACTTTGGATGCTGAATTGGAACGGCATAAAGGAAATCTTCCTGTCGTAGAAAGGCAATTAAACCAAATCAATCAAATGATGGACAAAGTGTTGGACAAGGTATTGTCAATGGATGCCAATACTGACATAGAAATGGATATGAAGATGAAGTATATGGAAACTTTGCAAACATTTACAGACAAGATAGCAACAATGATGATAAAACTTTTATGATTATGGAAGAATTAGAAGCTAAAGTTAAAAAAATAGTAGATATAGTGGTTGGTATCGCAATTCTTTTAGGCGTTCTTTCAGGTTTACCATTCATTACAGGAGCAGCTTAATATGTTTTTGTTATTATGAAAACATTACTTTCTTGGCTCATTGCCAACATTGAGGTGTTCACCACGGTGGTGTTGCTCATTGTCTTCGAGGCGTACATATTTACTGCCGACATAACCACGGTCGCCGGCGGTGACCAGTGGATGCTTGCCGTAGGCGGGGCTATGGGCATAGTAGCGGCGAAAACTGTGATAGGCGGAGTGCCGACGAAGAACACCGTAGGCGACATCGTCAATCTCGGCGTAGTCGTGGTTGCGTATGTCCTAATCTGGGTCATTACGTCTGACGACGACGCGTATCACGTGTTTTATGCGCCATCTATAACCGTGCTGTGCGTGTCGTTGGCTGTGGCCGCCGTTGCCGCGGTGTTCACGTTCATGAATTTCGACGAGGTAGTGTCGCGCCGTTTGCTTTACATTAACAGCAACGCCAGCCTATTCGGCATCGCCGCTATGTACACGTTTAATAGGTTCGTGGCGACGTTCGCCAGTGTAAGCACGTTCGGCCTGATATTAGCGTTGGTGAATTTAATAATTAGATAGTTAACTGGTTATGGGAACGGATGATTTAAAAATAGATAAGTTATATCGTCCGACATGGACGTGTGGGCGGTATAATGAAAGAAGTAAAACTGCGATATATTTCAACCTCTTGTCGGGTTTGAGCTTTTTGTTTGAAGGAAATTCTGCATTGGTATTAGGATATATACTTTCTATAAAAAAGGAGAGTCTTGCTCTTTAGAGGCAATAAGTACCCAGACGTGTATACCTGAAAGTAAAGTAAGACCATTTATATTTCAGTTAGTGTCAAACGGTCTCTTGTCTATGATGCCAATGACAAAGGATGTTGTTGATAAATACCGTAAAACGCTAAAGGAAAAACGCAAAAATGGGAACACAAATGTTGCAACGGAAACAATCAATGACAATGACAGTGTAGAGAAATCTTATGCCAAACTAACAAACAGTCGTGTTGTTACGGTAATGTTTGAACTAACATATAATTGTAGTGAGAAATGTGTGCATTGTTATAATCCAGGTGCCGTTAGAAACGATGAAGAAATAAATTTGCGTGGCAAATATAATGCTTTGCATTGGCCAGATTTTAAGCGTATAATTGATGAACTATATGATGAAGGTTTGGTAAAAGTTTGTTTATCAGGTGGTGATCCTTTCTCAAACAACTATGTTTGGGAAATTATTGATTATTTGTATAAAAGAGACATCGCTTTTGAGATATACACAAATGGACTGAAACTATATGGACAAGAAGAACGTTTAGCAGGCTATTTCCCATGTAATGTTGGCATCTCAATTTACAGTGATAAACCTGAAATTCATGATGCAGTAACACGGGTCAAGGGTTCTTTTAATAAGTCTGTTAATGTTATAGAACGTCTTTCCAGTTTATCTGTACCGTTAGAGATAAAGTGTTGCTTGATGAAAATCAATGTAAAATATTATTTAGGCGTTGCTGATATAGCAAAGCAATATGGTGCAGTGTTCCAGCTTGAATGTGCAATATTTGATTCTGTTGACGGTGATACTTGTGTGAGTAAATATTTACGTTTATCTGAAGAACAGATGAGCATAGTCCTTAGAGATAAGAATAATCCTTTATATGAATGTCCGCATGTTACCAAATTAGCAAAGTTTAAACTGCCAAGTTGCTCCACATCCATGTTTTGGAACACT
>NZ_HF986775.1:0-32364 GCF_000431195.1 Prevotella sp. CAG:255
ATTTTCTTTTTTTGTCGGTTCCTCTAATCGAAAACGGAAGTCATGGGTAACCACACCTTCCATAAATGAAAAGTGCCATTACCCAGCATCTAAGGTGGTGTGATATTAAAATGATAGATGGCGTGCCGACAATCAGCATCATACAGCGAAAGACAAAGCGTCCTGCCATTATTCCGCTCAATGAAATGGCGCAATCGTTGTTGCCACCTCGGACGGATGACAATCCGGAAAGTCTTGTGTTTCACCTTGTCAAGAAGTCAGACAACGTATCGAAATACGTAAGAAGACTTAAAGAAAAGGCTGGCATAGAAAAGGATTTGACCTACCATTGCTCACGGCATACGACAGCATCGTTGGCTATCTCAGCAGGAGCAGACATATCAGCAGTGAAGGATGTTTTGGGACATGGAAGCATCACTTCAACCGAAGTTTATGCAAAAGTGGCTCTTGAAAAGAAGATAGAGGCGGTCAATCTGTTTAATGGCGTGTTTGATTGAGACATACAGCAGGGTGCGAACAATGGGGAAGTCTTACTTCTTCCCTTTTGTTGGTAATTTGCCGTCAGGCTGTATTCAAAAAACGCTTGTGTTCAAATAAATCAGCAAGACTTATCTGGACACAGGCTTTTTCATGTTCAATTTAATCTTTGATATAGATGACAACAGGATTAATATACGCTCGTGTCTCCAGTATTGGTGACAGACAGAGCACGGAAAGACAGGTCAAAGACTTGTCGGAGTATGCAAAATATAAGGAAATAGAAATCCACAAGGTCTTTGAGGAACACTCTGGTGCAAAGAAGAATGATGAGCGTCTAGTGTTGTGTGAGGCAATGGAGTTCTGTAAGGAAAAGCGCATCAGCATTTTACTTGTCAGTGAACTGTCAAGATTGGGGCGCAATGCGTTTGAGGTGCTTGCCTCTGTCAAGGAACTCATTGACTGTGGCATCAACCTCTACATACAAAAGGAACAGCTTACATTATTGGACGAAGAAGGACATCCGTCCCTCTTTGCCCCGATAATGATAGCCACGCTTTCGACTTGTGCGCAATTGGAGCGTGACAATATCTCATTCCGATTGCAGTCAGGAAGGAAGCGGTTATAGAGAAAGGTGGAAAACTCGGACGCAAGGTAGGCTCTGTAAAAACGTCAGAACAGATGAAAACCGAATATAGGGAAGTAGTAAGTTTGCTCCGCAAGGGGTATTCCATTCGGGATGTGGCGAAGTTGTGTGGTAAAAGGGTAAGTACCGTACAACGAGTGAAGCGATTAATAAAAGTACAATCATCACAATAATACTATTGATTTTACGTTCCTTTCAAAGAAAGGGTTTGTGCAATAGTGGCTTAAAGGCTAAAAGCACTACCTTTGAATGCTGTTAAATATGGTAATGTTCAAAGTCACAATTTGTGATTTTGGAAAAATGAATATAAATATGACAGATAAAATAGAAAAAGGAGAGCAGCGAACTGACCACAAAAAGTGACCAGTTGGTTGGTGTTGACAATATAGAGCCTCTAATAAAAATCATTAGAGGACAACAAGTTATGCTTGACCGTGACCTTGCCTCACTTTATGGCGTTGAAACAAAGCGTCTTAATGAGCAAGTAAAACGTAAGATTAAACGATTTCCAGAAGATTTCATGTTTCAATTGACCAAGGACGAATGTTTAAGGTCGCAAATTGCGACCTTAAACGAAGGATGCGGACAACATTTGAAATACATGCCTTACGTATTTACTGAAAACGGAGTCGCTATGCTTAGTAGTATTTTACGTTCTGCCCCTGACGGTTGTGGTGATTATTATACGAATAAGGGTATTTGCCTCGGAACAGATAAGAAAAATAACAATTCACGTACTCCGTTATCCTCAAGCAATT
This sequence comes from Prevotella sp. CAG:255, assembly GCF_000431195.1. Taxonomy (NCBI): domain Bacteria; kingdom Pseudomonadati; phylum Bacteroidota; class Bacteroidia; order Bacteroidales; family Prevotellaceae; genus Prevotella; species Prevotella sp. CAG:255. The sequence goes on from NZ_HF986775.1 coordinate 1,882, forward strand.
TATAAACAGAGGTAAAAAGCGGCTTAATATCGGTAATATCCATGACCGCCATATTGGAGACTGCTTTTGTAAATGGCTTATTTCTTTTTAATGCCATCAGACTTGTTTCATTCGTAGCGTCTGCTACACAAAACTCAATATTATCGGCATACCGTTTTTGACGCTTTTTTGCCTGTTCCACCATTTTCTCACTATAATCAAAAGCCAAAACAGAGACAGCTTTTTCTGCAAGATATGCAGAATAATTTCCATTTCCACAGGCAATATCTAAAATATAGTCTGTTGGATCAGGATTTAGAAGCTCTGTTACTTTGGGGCGGACAACTTCTCTGTGAAAATCATTTGATTCATCCCCCATTGCACAATCCCAAAATTCAGCGTTTTGATTCCAGATTGCTTTACTTTCTTCCTTTGAATACTGCATAATATTCTATTTCTGCAAAATTACTTTTTCTCCTTCGCCCCATGGCTCCTGAAATGCGTGATAATGATGTTCCAATATTTCATCTGTTATCACAAACGGTGAATTGGCATTTAAGACCTGATTTCTTTTATAGAGTCTTTTTTGCAAAAGCTCCTTACTGGCTTTCATATAGACAAGTTCCGTTTCAGCGCCTGCTTTTCGGATTAGCTCTTTATAAAAATTCCGATTTTCCTTACTCCAAAAACTAAAATCAATCACAACATCTTTTCCTTGCTGAATCAGGGACAGCAGTTTTTTTTGAAGCGCAGCTTCCACCTGCTCTGACAATTTTTCATATTCTTCTTCCGGATAATCAATTCCCTTTCTCCCATAAAGTTTCCACATTTCTTCGTCAATGGAAAGTCTGATATATCCTTCCTGTTCTTTTTTCTTGGCGTAAGTAGTCTTTCCAGAACCACATACGCCGCACATCATAATAACTTTACTCAAACACATATAAAGAATTACAATTTCAGGTTTATATCGTTAATCAATATCCTTTTATTCAGCATCAATATGTTTAAATATTTCTGTCACCACCTAAGACTTTGCATCTGTATAATTCTGCACATATTTCCATGTGTTCTTTGCGAGAGTTTTTTCGCAAGAAGCGTATTTGTCTCTTTTGGCGGAAAATAGAATGATTACTAAAATAGGCTTGGCACACAAACCTTGAACGGATATAAAGCCAACATGTTCAATGGACATACTATTGCCATTTAAAGCATTCTCTATATCTTCATGTTCTTGAAAATACATTTTTTGCCCAAGATTCATCATACTCACAGCGAACTATTTCTCCGTTCAGTTCCTCTACTTCTCCAGTGGTCACTTGCTGCAAATATTCATTTGAAGGCATATTATTCTCTCATTTTTCTAATTCGAGAACCGGCTTTTGTTGGCTATAATTCTACATGTCAATTTCTTCAATGGCCTTATCTAAAAAAATCTTTCCATCCAGATGTTCCAATTCATGACAGAAACACTTTGCCATTTCACCTTTGCCGGTTATCACTACTTCTTCACCGTATTCATTCAATGCCTGTATTGTAACCTCATAAGGTCTGATGGTTTTAGCAAAACGGTCCGGGAAGCTAAGGCAGCCTTCAATACATTCTTGAATACCATGGCTTTCTAAAATCCGCGGATTTACGAGTTTTAGACGGCAACCGAGAAAATCAATCACAACCAGTCTTTTCAAGATGCCGACCTGATTTGCAGCTATAGCTGCTCCATTATCTGTTTTATGAAGAGTTTCAAGCATTTCTCCAAGTAAGCTGCGGATTTTATTATCAACCACTTTGACTTCTTCGCATCTGCTTCTTAATACCGGATCATTGCCATATCTGATTTTTCTTTTTGTCATTATTTATCTGTTTAATAAAATGAATATATTCTTGATTGGGTATAGCTTAATGATTTGCATTGTCTGTATGGTTATACCGAAGCCTTCTTAATATATGTTCCATGCATATCTGAGAAATAAATTCAGCATTGTACGTCTTCTTAACAGGCCTGATAAAAGCCAAGACTACAAAGTTACGGATTTTCTGCGTAAAAACCAAAGGCTGAATCAACTATTTTACTTTCTAATGCAACAAATTCAGTTAAGATAAAATAGAAATGAAATCTAATTTGCTTTGGTTATGGGTATTTTCACAGAAAGAATCTCATAAAATAACCTGTCGAACGCAGTCTCTGTGATAAAATATGTTGTGTATGGAAGGAACGGCCTGTCTATCGGCTTCTACTGAAAGGCAGTACACAGGTTATAATGCCGTATGGAAGCATACATAATAAATAATGGAATGTATCGCCATGCTAATAGTTCACCTGCTTGTTTTTACGCAAAATAGCATTCGAATTGATACTTTCTAATGTGTGTTTGTCTGAACTATATGGTATTTTCTGTTTCAGCGGCAACTGTTTTCAAAGAACCGGTCTGTATATTACAGCGTTCGTTCCCCATTTTTTGTGGAGGAAAATTTGACCTCCACGGATTTTTCAGCAATTCTTCTCGTATTGAACTTTACTATCTCTATATTAGGTCTATTACTTATATAAATCAAGTGGTGAATCCACTTTAAAAAGTGGTTTCGTTTAACCCAAATTGGTCATTAGAAAAAACTTTTTGTCATTTTCTAATGACCGCCATTAGAAAAATATCTCCGTATATGCTTTATTTATAAATATTTACTAACTTTACCACAAAAAAATATAAACTCCAATCCGGAACTGTGAAATAAAGTTCGGAATCGAGTAGGAGATAAACACCTATGATTAGTGTTTACCTCCTACTCGATTTTGTCAATGTATGATGCTACAAAATAGACAATCGAAATGACCGTATAAAGGAAACACAGCAAGAATATCCAAAGCAAAGTCTTTACCCAACCATTTGACAACCACACACCTTCATTCCTTGACATCATATTAGACATGTCATAGAAATGGCGAATGAGGATTTCTTTGTTTTCCTTTCGGTGGTCTTCAAGAAGTTTGGACTCGTTTTCAATGAGTTTCTTTCTGTCATCTGTCAGTTTCTCTATGTCGGCATCATCAACCTTAGCCTTGAATTTTATATCTCTCACTTTGGCAATAAAGCTATCAATGGCTTTTGTAACAGCGTCCGCTTTATCGGTGGCTTTATCCAAGTTGTCCTTTGCTTCCTTTAAAGAAGATACTGCCGTTTCAAGTTCTGATTTTGCTGAAGTCAAGCTATTGCCAGCATCCTTGTAGGCCTGAAGCTGTTGGTCAAACTTGTCCGAAGCCTTGTCTGTTTCGATATTCTTGTCAATCGTATTCTCGAAAGAGCCGAAATCCATATCCGAGATTTTGCTTTTACCTATTGGCATAGTATCAATGTTGTTGGTTGAACATTCGGTTATCTGCCATACCCTTGCTTCTTGCGAGGTCTGCACAGGCGATTAGCCATCATAGCGCAGCGATACGCCCAAGACAGTTCATCCTCGTCCTTGTCACGTCCCCAACCTGAGGTAGCACCATCTCCGCCACCGCCAGACTGGGCGGCAATGGTTGTGGCAGCATCAATGTATTCAGCAAAGAGAAGAATGGCGGTCTTCTGCACATCACCAATCCTGGCAAACACATTGTCGGCATTCAAAGCTATATTCTTATCGATGACATCCAGACAATTCTGAGGAATATCAACAGGATAATGATGAAACTCGTCCGTATAAAAGTCGAAGTGACGTATCTTTGGAGTGTTGTCCGCAGTAGGCATGGGTTTGGGTACAGTTGCCTGTCTTTTCAGGTAGAAGATAACTGAAAATGTACTCTTCATCGTTCTAAAATTTTTTTGGTTTCAAATTTAGTTCGTGAAGAATCCTTCGTTGCTACGCAAATCATTGAGGAATACTGCAATTCTCGTTCACGCCGCATTTTCTTGCGTGAGTTGTTAGTAACTCACTGGAAGTTAGTGTTTTCTATATTCTTCCAACCTCGTCATAACCTGTTTTGGGCATGGTCACGAATTGGTAACGCTGCGATGTCCTAACTTGGCTTTTTCATTGCTTTTTCTGTCTTTCATTTTTTCAAGCCATCTTCCTAAAACGCCTATCTGCCAATAACTTTGCTACATTTTTCTGTTTATCACTTTTTATTCGTACTTTTGAATGACAAAACTCTATGGTTTTTGCATAAAAAAGCGGTCACTTTTGCATCAAAAGTGGCCCGTTTACTACACGTAAACCGGCCACTAACAGTTCGAAACATAACAGCTGCTGTTTGGTTAATGATTTTCTTGTAGAATAACGTTTAATGTTTAAAATGTAATAGAAACAGGCGTAAATGGTTATAATTTTTACGCTTGTTTTTAGATGCCGCCCGAAAAAGCCTTTTATCCGCCTGTGCAGTGATTACGCAACAGCATTGAATTGCTGCATCAGTCAGGTTAGAGTTGAAAGTAAGGGGTATAATATAATAAGGTGTACGGGGCAATCGTCTGACGGGGCATGACTGATAGGGCATAAAAAATACTCTATATTCGCCCTTCAAGATGTCCTTATGGCGTATATAGAGTATTTTTCTGTCGGCCGCTAGCAGGCCTTATTTTTATTGTGAAGCCTTAACCATCTTTGTCTGACGGTAGACTCTGCAGCCTTTTTTTAATTTGCTTGGCTGTTCCCCTTCTCAATACTTATACAGCTTGACGTGCAGAATCTTATATTCGCCTACAGATATGCGGGCGTGGCGTCCCTGATGGCTTTGATCTCCGTTTTCTCTTCTCAGATATTTCAGCGTTCCGTCTTTGTTTATTGCCACCTCATCCACGTAGCCTATGCCTGCACGCATTCCTTTAAATTTAGGCTGCGTTCCGTTCTGCGTGCCCGTGTTTTGGCCATTTTGGGCAAATCCGTCTTCGCCAAGTATCTTTTTTTCTTCTTGTTCCTTCTCGCTGTTTGTCGTAAATTCTACAACGATGCCGTTGCCGGCTATGATGTAGTCCATGTCTGCCACCTTTATTATAATGCCTCCGCCTTCGGGCCATTCAGAGCCGTCGGTGGCGCGAGGATCCCATGGCAGTGTGAAGTTGTGGCGGCATGTCAGCGTGATGTCGCCGTCTACGATGACGCGTTCGCGGTCGTTGCCGTCAAAGAGCAGTCCGTGTGTCAGGCCCTTGCCCTGATATTTCAGCAGCAGCGGCGACAGCTCTTCCAGCATGGCGTAGCTCTCCTTTATGCTCTTGTGGTCGTCGGCAGAGCCGTGGTCTATGTCGAATGGTGAGAAGCCTATGGCGTCGTGCTCGCCAAAGGCGTACAGCGCACGCACACCACTGTTGCGGCAGAAGCGCGACTCGGGTATGAACAGCGGATTTTCGGGCTGCTTGTACTGGTCGGCCCAGCTCTTGAAGCCTGTGTCGTAGATGTCAGGAGCAAGGATGTCTATGCTGGGTGCGGCGCAGTGCCACAGGTCTACAAGGTGTGCAAGCGGCCCTGCCGACGGATATTCGCCCGGCTTGCGTCCGCGGCTGTTGAGCGCAGCGTTTACATAGAGGGGCATGTCGCAGATGCGGCGGGCCTCGAGAGCCAGCTGTTCAACATATTTTGCATGATAGTAGGCCATGAACACCTCGTCAGCATATATGTCCGTGCCAAACACCTGTGCCCATGTGGCGCCTTTCTTCAGCCTGTTGTTTATAGCGTTGTGGCTGTCTTTTGTCCATTTCTCTGAGCCTGTGAGCATTTTCAGCAGGTGAGGGTGCAGCTTTTTCCCGTTGCTCCTTATATATTTTATAAGGTCTTCGGGCACGGCAGAGCTGAAAGCCTTTTGTGCCTTGTCCGAGTAGTCGCGTGCGTCCTCGAGCATGCCGATTTCGTTTTCAATCTGCATCATTATCACCGTGTTTCGGCTGCTGTCGGCCTCAGATATGAATTTCATCAATTTGCTGAAGGCGTTTTTGTCTGCTTGCAGTATGTTGTCTGAGAATGCGCTGGCAATTTCAAGAGGCTTTCCGCGGCGTGTCATTGCGCGCGGATATTTCCTGGTGTTTTCCTTGAACCATAGCGGTGCATAGCAGCTCATGGAGTTTTTCCATGCTCCAAACCACAGGAATATTACTTTCAGGTCGTTTTTGCGTGCCTGTTCTATGACTGTCTTCGGCAGCGAGAAGTCAAACTTGCCTTCCTCCGGTTCGATGAGGTCCCATTGTGCCGGCACAAGCACCGTGTTGAGTCCTCGTTCCTTGCATGTGCGCATCACGCTTATTATGTCTGCCTCGCACGTAGCGGCCGAGTTGCTCAGCTCTCCGCACAGCAGGAGCATGGGCTTTCCGCCTACTGTTATTTGTGTGGCAGTGCCCTGTTTCTGCAGCTTTGCCTGTGCATGGGCTTCGCTGCCGCAGAACATGGCCATCATGGCCGACAGGGCTGCGGTGCCTGCCAGATAAGTTATTTTGTTCATTGTATGTACTTGCTATTTTGTTATTTCCTGTTTTGAGAATGTCTGAAAATATTTAAGGCACGTGTCGCGCCATTCTTCGGCGTTCTCTACCTGTTCGGCCATTCTTTGGCTTACTTCCATAAAGCGCTGTCTGTCTACATACGGCTCCATCTTGCTCCAAGTCTCGGCAAATCTCTTTGCCTCGGCCACGCCGCGGTTGTAGTGGGCGCAGAGGCTCTGCCATAGCGTTGTGCCGTCTTTCATCTTGTGATTCCAGCTTACGTGGTGGAACCACAGCAGATATTCCTCGGGACAGGTATTGATGTCGTTGTATATGCTGTCGAACGGATGGCGATACTGGCTTACGGCCTTTGTGCCGTTCATTGTGCGGTCGAAGCCGATGCCGGTGCTGTCGGCCTTATGATAGTATACGGGGCACCATTCTATCGGATATTTTGGATAGAAACCCTGTGGCTCAGGACCATAGTGGTGGTCGGCCTTGAATATGTGGTGCAGTCCGAGCGGCATCATATAGTCTACACAGGCTTCGCGGCTGCTCATCATAACTTCCTTCATCGGCTTGATGAAAGCTGTGTCGTGTGTGAAAGTCTGTTTGAGCCATTCGTCTGCAATCTGTTCTGACGACAGGGTAGGGTCCCATGCCAGTCGGCCAAAGGCATACCAGTTGGCCTGTGAGAAATGGTGGCCGCACCAGTTGGCGTCATCGCCCGTGTTGGCCACTCCTGCAATGCCGATAAGCTGTTTGGGGCTTACAAAGCTGAAAAACTCTTTCCACATCGGTGCCAGGTATACAAGGTGGCGGCTCTGTCCGAGATATTCCTGCGTAATCTGCAGCTCTGCCATCATCGGTGTATGCTTAATCTGGTCGAACAGAGGAGCATAAGGCTCGCGCGGCTGGAAGTCGAGCGGACCGTTCTTTGTTTGCAGAATAACGTTGCTGCTGAACTTTCCGTCGAGGTCTTTAAACTCTGTAACGGCCTGCATTACGCGGTCTTCGCCCTCATGATTGCCGTAAACGAAGCTGCGCCATATGACCAGTCCGCCGTGCGGGGCAAGAGCTTCTGCAAGCATGTTGGCTCCCTCGGCATGTGTGCGGTGATAGTCGCCGGGGCCGGGTTGTCCTTCTGAGTTAGCCTTTACGAGGAAACCGCCGAAGTCGGGTATCTCCTTATATATTTCGTTTACCTTGTTTTTCCACCATGTGCGCACGCCTTCGTTGAGCGGGTCGGCTGTCTTCAGTCCGCCCTCAGCCATTGGCGACGCAAAGTTCACCGAGAGATAAACCTTTATTCCGTAGTCGCGGAACATATCTGCCAGCACCTTTACCTTTTTTATATATAAGGTGTTGAGCATCTTGGGCGAAGCGTTCACGTTGTTTATCACCGAGCCGTTGATGCCTATCGACGCGTTTGCGCGGCAATAGGTAGTGAGGCGTTCTTTCAGGGCAAGGCTCATCGTGCCTTTGTCGCCGTTGATTTCGTCCCACTTCCATATGCTCAGGCCCGCATATCCTCGCTCTACAGACCTGTCAAGATTGTCCCAATGGTTGAGTATGCGGTATTTTACGGCAGGATTTTCCTTTATGTTGATGTTGTCAATAGGCATACAGCTGTCCTGCAGGCGCAGCAGTTCGTAGGCTCCGTAGAGCAGTCCGCAGCTGTTTTTCGCCTTTATTGTTATGTGGCCGTTGCTCTTGTCGGTTGTTATCTCGAAGCCTTCTTCGCCGGTTGCCGTCTTGTCTTTTATCAGGCTTACCGGTTTTCCGTGCCAGTATGTGGCAAGTTCTCTTGTGGCTATTTTAGCCGTGTTCGACTTGTCTTTAGTCGTGATTTCACACAGGTCGCTGTTGCGCTGGCTTCTCAGCCAAAGGCGTGAGCCGTCTTCTGCATATGCAACGCATGTGATTGCCGCCATTAGCAGGGCGGTTAAAAATGTCTTTTTCATGATTCCTGTTTTTGCTCTGTATTTTCGTTATGCTCTTTTTTAGCGTATTCAGTAGGCGGCATGCCGTAGCGTTTCCTGAACACGGTAGAGAAGTGGGTCTGGTTGTTGAAGCCTACGGCATAGGCCACCTGAGTGACGTTTATCTTCTGCTCTCTTATCAGTCGTGCAGCCTGTTCCAGTCTCAGATTACGGATAAACTCGCCGGTTGATATTCCGGTTATTTCCTTCATCTTGCGGTGCAGCTGTGCGCGGCTTATGCCAACGTCTTCAGCAAGACTCTCAACGTTGAAGTCGGGGTCGGATATATGCTCGTTTATCGACTTCATGATGCGGTTCATCAGTTGGTCGTTGTTGCCCTTCACCTCTATCTGTTCAATCTTGTCCTTCTGTTCCTGTGCGCCCGAATATTTTCCGCGCAGCCTTCTTACGTTGCTGATAAGATTGTCTGTAAGTATGTGCAGCTCAGACATGTTGAACGGCTTTGCCAGAAAGGCGTCTGCGCCTTTCTTGAAGCTTTCGAGCCTGTCGGCAACGTCAGATTTTGAAGTTAGCAATATCACGGGGATGTCGTTTATGCGGCTGTTGGTCTTTATCTTCTTCAGCAGCGTTACTCCGTCCATCTCCGGCATCATGATGTCTGAGACAACGATGTCATAATGTTCTTTCAGCAGGGCGTCAAGGGCTTCAACACCGTTGGGGAACGTGTCTACCTTGTACCATTCGCTCATCTCATTCTTTATGTACTGCCTCATTTCCGCGTCGTCGTCCACCACCATCATCCTGCAGTTGGTGTATGTGGGCTTCTTAGACAGCATGCTGTTTGAGTTGTCGTCTTCAGGCGAAATTATCTCTTCGGGCTTCAGATGGCTGTTGCCTTTGGGTATGCTTATCGTTATCTGTGCGCCCTGCACGTTGTCTGTTCGGTTGGCTGCCTTAATCGTGCCTCCGTGCATTTCGGTTAGCGTGCGGCTCAGGTTGAGTCCTATGCCGGTGCCTTCAAGGCTGATGCCGCGGCTGTTTGGTTCCTGATAGAAACGCTCAAACAGCTTGTCGGTGTTCTTGTTCTTGAAACCCATGCCTGTGTCGAGCACGTCTATTGTTACATGCTGTTCGTCTTCTTTCAGACGTATGGTTATGCTTCCGCCGTCGGGCGTGAACTTGAAGGCGTTCGACAACAGGTTAGATATAATCTTGTCGAAGTTTATCTTGTCTATCCACGCATAGCATGAGCCAGCCTCATGTTCGAAGTTGAATATGATGTTGTGCTGGTCGGCATTATATCTGAACCTTGCGCAAACATCATTTATATATGTTGCCATTTCCGTCTTTTCGCAGTGCAGGTGCATCTGTTTCTTGTCAATCTTTCTGATGTCAAGAATCTGGTTGACAAGCAGCAGAAGCCGCTGTGCGTTGCGGTCGATGGTCTTTATGTCGTTCTGGCTTTCGGCATCGGTCAGTCTCGACTTCAGCTTGTTGAGAGGGCCGAGGATAAGTGTCAGCGGCGACCTGATGTCGTGGGTCGCATTGATGAGGAACCGCATCTTGGTCTCCTCTAATTCTTCGTTCTTGCGGCGCTTGTAGTTTCTTGCGTATAGGTAGATGCCTGTGGCTATTACCATTATGTATATAATCCATGCCAGCGTTGACGCATACCAGGGCGACAGCACTTTTATGATTACTTTCTTGCTGCTCTTAGATACAGCACCGTTGGCTGTAGCCCTTACCTCAATCTCGTATTTTCCCGGTTTTAGTTTGTTGAATGATATTGCGTTTGTGCCTTCCGGTATGGAAATCCAGTTCTCATTGTCGTTAATCTTATATTGGAATGTGATTTCATCAGTATATTTGAAATTGAGCAATGAGAACTCTAAAGAAAATGTATTTTCATCATACGGTACAACAAATTTATCAGAAAAACAGCTCATCTCCTTGCCGTCGAGGATAAAGTTTGTCAGATAAATCTGCCCAAGCTCCATCTTTGTGTTCTTGATGTCTTTCGGGTAAAATACGGTTATGCCGTCGTCGATGCCGAATACAATTCTGTCATCGCTGAAATGGGCTGCGGCTCCACCGATGTATTCCTTCGTGGCAAGTCCGTTTCCGCGTATATGGCTGATAAATGTCTTTTGTTTATGGTTATACTGCCAAATGCCCATGGCGGTGCTCATCCATATGTCATTGTTATGGTCGAACACTATGCTGTATATAAAATTGGTCTGAAGCTGCTTTGGAGAGTTTGGAAATGTGTAAAGTGTATGTTTCTTCTTGTTGTAAACATATAATCCAGTATTTGTGCCAAGTAAAATTTTACCGTCTGCCGTTTCGTTGACAGACAGGCATTGTATATTCTTGAAACGTTTGTCTTTTATAACATTAAAGTTAAACGATTTAGTATCCATTACGGATATTCCATTTGTCGTTCCAATCCATAGAAGTCCATCTCTGTCAATATACAGCGTTTTTATCCAGTCGTTGCACAGCACACCTTTACCCTTGTCTTTATCTCTCATGCTGAATTGTATTGTCGAACAGTTTTGAGTGTTATAGACACAGAGACCTTTACTGTAGTTGCATATATAGAGGGTGCCTTTTCCGTCGTCTGTGATATAGTTTAGTCCCCATCCGTCGTATTTTGCTTTCTGATGATATTCTCCGGTATAAGGGTTATATGAGTAAAGTGTGGTTTCGCTGCATAGCCAATAGTTTCCTTGCTTGTCCTTGTATATGGTGTTTGCTCCTGCCGGCGATGTTGGATGAGATGTTATGTTGCCATTTTTATCAAATTTATAAACACCGGTTTTCTGTATTGTTACAAAGATGTCGCCATTGTGTCCGGGGGCAATGGACGATACGCTGCTTCCTAACAAGTAGTTGTGTTGTGAGAAAGTCCAGCTGTTAAAGGCATCTTTCTTTTGTGAAATCATGTAAATACCTTTCTTATAGCAGCTTATCCATATGTTTTTGTCTTTGTCTTCATACATGTTGTTTACATTTGCTGTAGACAAGTCAAATGTCGAATTTTTATCTTTATACGAAATAAGTTTACGGCTGTTTCGGGGTATTATCATCATACCTTTGCCTGATGTACCGATCAGGATATTTCCATTGCTGTCTAATATTGCTTTTCGGATAGAGACAGTCCTGTTAAGTTCACTCATATCGAAACCGGCATCATGTATGGTTCCGTCTTTATATCGATATTCAAGTATGCCATACATGCATACGATATAAAAACTTTTAGCGCCATTCTTTATAAAGCTAATAGCAGGACCATGGCTAAGTTTAAAATCTTTGAATTGTACAGGAACTTTTTCTTTGTTCAGAATAATTCTTGTTATTATTGGCAGATGACTGTTTTGCCATATGTTACCCATGTCATCTTCGAATATTCTGCTTTTATAGTCGTCATTATGACTTTTCCAAAAAGAATTATCCTTAATGATTTTATCTGTGCCTTTGGATATTTTATATAATCCGTATCCGGCAGTGGCAATGAGAATGTCGCCATTGCTCATTTCGAGAATTGTTTCTATTCTTGGTGTGTTGCCGTCTGGACAATGATATCTTTTAAAATCGTTGGTCTTGTAGTTGTATTTCATCAAGCCTTTCTCGCTTCCAATCCAAAATTGCCCTTTTTTATCAACTAAGAAAGATGTTATGTCATTGCTGATTATAGACGTACTGTCGTTGATGTCTGTGAGGTAATGTGTAAATCTGTAACCGTCGAATTTGTTAAGCCCATATTCTGTTCCTATCCATATAAATCCATATTTATCCTGAATTATACATGTTGTCTTGTTACTGGCCAGGCGTTCAGACGTATAAAGGTGTGAACCGCTGTCGGCTATTGCCAACAACGATACACACAAATATATAATAAAGTAAATAGCAAGTTTAAAGTTTTTCATATCCGTTTGTTGTATAACTACAAAAATAACGAAAAAATCTTAACCGCCAAATTGTTTTATGTTTTATTTGCCTTTATTATGATTACATCGTCCTGAACTTCTCAGATTCTTTCATGTGCAGATATGAATTTTTATATCCGCCCATGTCTATAACGATTTTTTCAAACACGATGCCCGGATCGTTGGGCGTTATCTTTATTTCATGCATGTTGTCGCTTGTTTTTCCGAGCGGCAGTGTTATTACGCTCTCAACAACTCTGCGGGCAACAGTGGGGTAGTAGACCGTATAGATGTTCTCCGGACTTTCGTTCAGATCCTTGTTGAAGTTTATTGTTTTGGCTTCGCTGCCGTCAATACTGATGTTATAGGTCAGTCCGCCTTTATTGAGGAAGTCGAGAGTTGATTTCACTACGACATATACCTTAACATCGCCAGTGTATTTACCGTCTGTAACGAATTTGTATGTCAGTCCGGCGCCTTCGACCTCCTTGTTGTATGGCCTTAATGATATTCCGCTCAGAGTCCTGCCCATAAATGGGATTACAGTCCACTTGGCATCTTTGACATCAGCCTTGCTGTAAAAATGTTCTGCCTCTATGGCTGCATAGCCGTTGCTTGCCTTGTGTATGAAGCCGCCTTCGGCGTTGTTTTCTGCTATTCTGAACACTTCGGGTAACATGTCTTTCTCAAAATCGTCGTTCCAGTTGGTGTAGCCAATGTGCTTCTGGATCATCATGCCGTTCCACTTTCCGCCGGCAATCTCATGATTATATTGCGCGCACAATACAGAGTCGCGTCTGAAGGCTTCTTCCACTTTGTCGGCCCATTTATTTGCATCAGGGTCGTTGTTCTTGTATAGCTTGTGGTTCATGGCCTGTGCGTAATACATCTGGTAAAGGTTGCCCATGGCCTGTATGGGGAACAGGATTATCTCGCGGTATGTGTCCTTATATTCATCTTTCAACGTGATAAACTGTCGCAGTGCTTCTGCTTCCAGTTTCATATAGTCGTTGACAACCTTTTCCCATTCGCCGGTTTCAAGGTTATATGTGTTGCGGTCAAGCATTTCTGCCGTGATTCTTCCGTTGTACTTGCAGCAGAGGTTAAGCAGGCGTGCGGCTTCTTCTGCCTGTTCGTCGCCAAACTGCTGTTTACAGAAGTCGAGGGTGTGGTCGGTTATGTTGGTTTCGTTATATCTCTTTGGATTCCATGCCATGTCGAGGAACAGGCTGATAGGATATTCCATCGGTTTTAAGTCGCCAACGTTTAATATCCAGATGCGGTCAATGCCGTATTCTGAGGCCAGCGAAAGCTGTTCCCACATATTCTGTGTGGGTGTTACGTTTATCCATTTTGAATTTCTCGGTGCGCCAACGTAATCAACGTGGTAATACAGGCCCCAGCCTCCGGCACGTTTTGCTTCTTTTGCGTTTGGCACGCGTCTTACGTTGCCCCAGTTGTCGTCACACAGCAGTATGGTAACGTCGTCCGGCACCTTCATGCCTTTGTCGTAATAGTCCATAACCTCTTTATAAAGTGCCCACATCTGCGGGGTCTTGTCTGCCCGCTGCTTTGTAACGTCACTGATTATCTGTCTTTGGTTGCGTATTATCTTTTCGAGCAGTGCTACGTCAGACTCCTCGCTCATTGCCTCGTCACCGTCGCCTCTCATGCCGATGGTTACAATGTCTTCTGTACCCTGTCGTCTTTCAATTCCTTCCTTAAAGAATTTATCAAGTACTTCCTGATTTGTGTTATAGTTCCACTTTCCGTATTTGTCACGGTTACGTGCCCATTCCTGATGGTTGCGTGCCATGGGCTCATGGTGCGATGTGCCTATAATCACTCCCATCTCGTCTGCAGTCTTGCTGTTAAGCTCATCGTCAGCGTAGAAGGCCCATCCCCACATGGCCGGCCATAGCAGGTTACCTTTCAGACGGAGTATAAGTTCGAACACTTTTGCATAGAACTCGTGGTTGCCGTATTCTGTGCCAAAGGTGTTCTTCACCCATGTTGTGAGGCATGGAGCTTCATCGTTGAGAAAAATTCCACGGTATCTTACGGCCGGTTCACCGTCCGTATAGACACCTTTTTTTATATATATATGTTTGTGCTGTTCGATAGGAGTGTCTGCCCAATAGTACCATGGCGAGACGCCAATCTGTTTTGACAGTTCATAAATTCCGTATATCGTACCTCTTCTGTCGCTGCCGGCAATCACCAGCTGGCCGTTGTCGATGGTGATGACATACATCTCTCGCTTTCCCTTCAGCTGCTTCATGTCGTTCTTGCGCTGTTTCATTATTTTGTCTATGGCAGCAGAGTGGCCTATTGTGCCTACAATGATTTTTGCGTTGTTGCTGTTTGTGCTGATCTTTACGTCTGCTCCACAAACTTTGTTGATGTCAGTTGACATGTTGCGTACAGCCGTCATCACACCCTTACAGTCGTTTTGGTCAACAAATATAGTCACTTCATTGTTCTGGTTCAGCAGCATGTCGCCTGCCGAAAAACTGATAAAGCTATTTGCACTAAAAGCTTTTAATGATGCAAAAAAGATAAAGAATACAAATGCTGTAACTACTTTATTTTTCATATTACTAAGGTTTTTTATGCAAAAATACTTACGTAAATATAAAAAACCTAATTTATTTGTTGTAAATAGTTGCCGATGATACGAATTGAAACGCAATGGTAACGAAAATAATCCCCATTTAGAAAACAATGGAGTATTTTTGCAATTGATAAATAATTTTGATTTTGTATAAGCCTGACTGATGTCTGCTTTTTCATCAAGGCTGTGACACCGACGGCTTGTTTCTTTAATATTTAATAACATGAAAAAGTTTTTTATTGTTGCTCTGTTGAGCATTGCAATGAGTGTCAATGCCGGTAATGATGTTAAGGATAACCGGTGGACCGGCACATGGGCAGCGGCACCTCAGCTTGCTGCCGGAAAGGATATGCCTGCCGAGACCGACTTGTCGGGCATGTCGTTGCGTCAGATTGTGCGTGTTTCGGTTGGTGGAGATGTCTTGAGGCTTCAACTTTCAAACGAATACAGCAAGACGCCTGTTGAAATCAAGTCGGTTTACATCGCAGATGCAGAAGATTCGTGTGTTATCGACAAGAGTTCGGCAAAGTATCTTACTTTTGGCAAGAAACGCAATGTTACCATTGAAGCCGGCAAGGCTGTAATGTCTGATGCCGTTAAGTTTGACCTTAAACCGCTGCAGCGCCTCGCCATAACAATAAATTATGGCAGCACGCCTTCAGAAGCCACATCACATCTCGGTTCGCGTACAACGTCATATATTATTAAAGGTGTGTCAAAGCCCGGCAGCGATTTCTCAAAAGGAATAAAGATAGACCACTGGTACAATATTTCAGCAATAGATATTTGCGGAAATGAAAATAGTGCAGTGGCCGTGTTGGGTAACTCGATAACAGACGGTAGAGGAAGTACTACAAATATGCAGAACCGTTGGACAGACATCCTGGCTACAAACCTGCAGGCCGGCGGAAAGAACCTGGCTGTGCTTAACCTCGGAATTGGCGGTAACTGCGTGTTGAACGGCGGACTCGGTACGCCTGCCATGCAGCGCTATGACAGGGATATCCTGGCACAGAGAGGCGTTTCGGCTGTGGTGATTTTTGAGGGTGTCAACGACTTGGGTTCTATCAACGGCAACAGTGAGGCTATGGCAGCCAAGCTTATTAAGGCTTATCAGCAGCTTGCCAAGAAGGCACGTGAACGTGGATATAAGGTATATGGAGCAACGATAACTCCTTTTGCCGGACATTCTTATTTTACATTCTTCCGTGAGGCTGCACGACAGGCTGTGAACGAGTGGATAAGGACGAGCGGAACGTTTGATGACGTGATAGACTTTGACAAGCTTATGCGCGATCCTTCAGAGCCTTCAAAGCTAAAGGCTGATTTGCAGGACGACTGGCTGCATCCTAATGCCGCAGGATATAAGGTTATGGGTGAGTATGCCGCAAAAATAATAAAATAGCATAATTGGTTTACCTTAGTTACAAAACAAATTTAAATTAAAAAAGATGAGTTCAAACACGATGGAAAACGCAGCCTCGAGAGGCTTTTACAAGCTGTCGTGGCTTCAGCGAATAGGTTTCGGATCAGGTGATTTGGCCCAAAACCTTATTTATCAGACCATATCGATGTATCTGCTTATGTTTTATACAAACGTATATGGCCTCGACCCTTCTGCTGCTGCATTTATGTTCCTGATTGTCAGGGTGGTGGATGTTATCTGGGACCCTGTTGTAGGAACCTATGTCGATAAGCATAATCCAAGGTTTGGCAAGTACAGGTCTTACCTTTTGCTGGCCGGCGTGCCGCTTACGGGCTTCGCCATATTATGTTTCTGGGATGGCTTCTCCGGGTCTTTGCTTTATGCATACATCACTTATGTGGGCATGTCTATGCTATACACTCTGATAAATGTGCCTTATGGCGCGCTTAATGCGTCGCTGACCCGCGATACTGAGGAGATAACCGTGCTTACGTCTGTAAGAATGTTCCTTGCCAACGTCGGAGGACTTGCCGTTGCATATGGCATACCTATGATTGTGGCAACATTATCGCCCGACGGCAAGATAAATACCGTTGAATCAGCCAATGCCTGGTTCGTAACAATGGCCATCTATGCAGTGGCCGGTCTTGTGTTGCTGCTGTTCTGCTTCACTCAGACAAAGGAACGTGTGGTTATGGATAAGAGTGAGACCGACGACGTTAAGGTGAGCGACCTTTGGGTTGAGTTCCGCCGCAACCGTCCGTTGCGCATTCTTGCCTTCTTCTTTGTAACGGCTTTCGCCATGATGGCAATAGGCAACTCTGCCGGTTCTTATTACATGATTTACAACATACACTCTTCAGCCGACCAGCTGGCTTACTTCATGGCTCTTGGTTCAGTTCCGGCATTTATTTTCATGCCTATGGTTCCGGCCATCAAGCGCAAGGTTGGCAAGCGTGGCATGTTCAACATTTTCTTGTCTGTTGCCATTCTCGGTATGATACTTATTTATATTATCTCAATGGTGCCGTCGCTCCGTTCACAGATATGGCTGGTGTATCTTGCACAGTTTATCAAGTCTACCGGAGTTATCGTTGCCACGGGATATATGTGGGCGCTCGTTCCTGAGGTTATTTCTTATGGCGAATACACTCATGGCAAGCGTATTTCAGGCATCGTAAACGCCCTTACCGGTATATTCTATAAAGCCGGTATGGCTCTCGGAGGCGTTGTTCCCGGCCTTATTCTGGCTTTTGTCGGTTTCGACAAGAACAATTCTGTTTCGCAGACTGCTTTTGCAGAGCAGGGTATTCTTTGGCTTGTAGCTGTCATTCCGGCCTTGCTGTTAGGTCTTTCAATGTTCATAATTTCAAAATATGAGCTTACAGACGAGGTTATTGACAAGATAAACATGGAAATAGAAAAACGTTCAACTGAAAAAGCTTAATATAAAAATGAAACGAAATGTAGTATTTTTGCTGGCATGTATGTTCGCTATGGCAAGTGCATTGCCCGTTTCTGCCGGAAACACCAAGACTCTTAAAGATGTGTTGGGACGTTACTTCCTGGTCGGAGCGGCCATGAATGTTGACCAGATATGGAACAGGACGCCGGATGAAACAAACGTCGTTAAGAATAACTTTAACTCTATTGTGGCAGAAAACTGTATGAAAGGGGAGGAGATTCATCCTGAAGAAAACCGTTTCTTCTGGGACGATGCCGACCGTTTTGTAAAATTCGGTCAGGACAATGGTCTCGCCATTATCGGTCATTGCCTTGTATGGCATTCTCAGCCTCCTGTATGGATGTTTACCGACGAGCGTGGCGACACCGTTTCACGCGATGTACTCATCGACCGTATGCACCGTCATATTTCAGCAGTTGTAGGCCGTTACAAGGGACGTATCTTGGGATGGGATGTTGTAAACGAGATTTTTAACGATGACGGCACCTTCCGTAATTCTCCATATTATCGCATAATAGGTCCTGAATTTGTTGAACTTGCATTTAAGTTTGCCCACGAGGCCGATCCAAATGCGGAACTCTATATCAACGACTATTCGCTGGCAAAGCCAGCAAAGCGCGATGCTGTTTGCCGTATTGTCAGAGAGCTGAAGTCGAAAGGCTACCGCGTTGACGGTATCGGAATGCAGTCGCACAACGGACTCGAATATCCCGACCTTGATGAATACGAGAAGTCGATAGATGCCTTTGCTGCCTGTGGCGTTAAGGTGATGATTACTGAGCTTGATGTAAATGTCCTGCCAAATCCTGAAAAGTTTGGCGGAGCTGAGATAAGCCAGAACTTCAAGTATGCTGATGCACTGAATCCGTATAAGAACGGACTTCCCGAGGATGTTGAAAAAGAGTTTGAAAAGCGTTATCTTGACATTTTCAATATCTACTATCGCCATCGCGGACAGATCTCGCGCGTCACTCTGTGGGGTGTTACTGACACACGTTCATGGCTTAACGATTTCCCCGTTCCCGGACGTGTAAACTATCCGCTGCTCTTCGACCGCAGCAATAAGCCTAAGCCGGTGGTCGACAAGATTATAAAGATCTTTGAGAAATAAGTTCAATAAATTAAATAGAAACAACTTTTAAAATTAATAATCATGAAAAAAGCAAGATATCTTTTCCCGTCTGATTATATGGCAGACCCGTCTGTACATGTGTTTAACGACAAACTGTATATTTATCCGTCTCACGACTGGGATTCAGGTGCTGCGTTTGATGACGACGGCGGTCATTTCGAAATGAAAGACTATCATGCGCTCACGCTCACTGATATTGAGAACGAAGAGGCTACCGACTGTGGCAAGATTCTCGACCTGCAGGATATTCCATGGGCAGGCAGACAGCTGTGGGACAATGATGTCGTTGAGAAAGACGGTAAGTATTATCTTATCTTCAGCGCAAAGGACAAGAACGATGTGTTCCACCTTGGAGTGGCTGTTGCAGACAGACCGGAAGGTCCGTTTAAGCCGCAGGCCGACCACATTCGCGGATCTTACTCGATAGACCCTTGTGTCTTCAAGGATGATGACGGCTCTATTTATGTATATTTCGGCGGACTTTGGGGCGGACAGCTTCAGCGCTATAAGGACAACAAAGCCATGGGCAAGGAGTATCTGCCCGAAGGAGATGAGCCTGCATTGCCGTCAAGAGTGGTTAAGATGACCGATGACGTGCTGCAGTTTGCCGAAGAGCCGAAGCCCGTGCTTGTGGTTGACGAAAACGGCAAGCCGCTTACTGCCTCTGATCCTCACCGCTTCTTTGAGGCTTCATGGATGCACAAGTTCAATGGTAAGTATTATTTCTCTTATTCAACCGGCGACAGCCATCTGCTGTGTTATGCCGTTGGAGATAATCCTTATGGCCCGTTTACATACAAGGGAGTGGTTCTTGAGCCGGTGGTAGGCTGGACAACTCACCATTCTATTGTTGAATATAAAGGCAAATGGTATCTGTTCCATCACGACTGTGTGCCCTCTAACGACGTTACATGGCTAAGAAGTCTGAAGGTGCTTGAACTTGATGTCAACGAAGAAGGCGAAATAAAGACAGCAAAAAGCGAATAATCAGGTGTCTGACTAAGCCTGATTTGTATTAGATTATATCAATTATTCTGGCAGGGCCGCAGTGTTGCGGTCCTGTTTTTATATATGTACGGTTTTGCCTTATGTACGTTTCGTTTGCAGTGCCGGTTATGCTGCAATGTCTTCTTCCTGGCTTTTACATACAGGATATGCTGCGGTTGATGTATGCGAAAATAGATAGGTACGCTAAAAATAGGTTGTAATAAATAATGGTAAAAATAAGTCTTTTTGATAACGAACGGCCGCATAAATCATAAGATTTGCGGCCGTTCTCGTTTGCTATTATAAAAAAGTGTATTATGCGTTAAAGCTCTTTCAGCTGTAAAATAGTCAATAGAGTTCTCTCTTTGAGCTCTTTTTTCTCCATCTCTGTAAGAGGGGGAATGTTAAATCTGTTGCCTGACAGAATCCTGTCAGCCATTGTTTTAATGTTCTGTTTTTTTGCCATCTTATATTATTTTATAATATGACGGCAAGCAGTTTGTTTTGTACTCTTTATACAGCCTCATTTCTTGCTGCTAAAAAACGCAATCTTAGCAGACTTCTGTGCATGAGGTTACGCACCGACTGATAGTTTATGCCCATAATCTGGCAGATATCGTCATATTTGCGCTGCTCAATATAGTAGAGCTTTATTATCTGCTGCTGTCTGGGCGACAGGCATTTAACATATTCTGTAAGGGTGTTGTTCTTTTTCTGCTCTTCTTCGATGCGTTCCATGTCGTACGTCTCACTGTCGAAGAGCGGCTTGACGTTGTTATCGTTAATCTCGTTGTCGCAGACATGAGTGTTGTGTCTGAACTCGTCGTTGATTCTGTTCCTTAATGATACATACAGATACGACTCAATGTTGATCACTGATTCAAGTTCACCGCGTTTGGTGTACAACTTGACAAAGACGTCCTGTATACAGTCTTTAATCATTTCGCGGTCGGAGGTGAATTTGGTTCCGAATGCGAAAAGGTTATCAATTGTTTTGTCGTAAAGTTCGGTAAAGTTAATCATAGGTTTTCTCGTTCTTTTGCTGCAAAATTAGTGATGAACGGCTTAAAAGAATGGGAAAAATTGATTTATAAATACGAAAAACAGGTATTGACGTGTAAAATCAACACCTGTTATCAGTAAATTCTATGATTTCTTATAATCTTTCCAGCCAGTAGGCTGTGTCTTTGGCTTTACCGCTTATTGTGTATGTGCCTGAAATTTTTTCGCTCTTCTTCACAGTTTTTACCAGTCCGCTTTTCGTGTCGACGGCATGCAGTGTGTATTTTCCGTTCTCAACGTTGAGCGTAATGTCGCCTTCGCCATGGGCATATATCACATATCCAACGGCAGGGTTGCCTATCACCTGAGTGGCTGAGTTGCCTTCGCCGCTGATGTAGCTCATCTTTGTCAGGTCGGTCAGCAGTTTGTCGCTGCCTATGGCCACGTTTGGACAAGAGCCTCCGGCCATGAGGATGGCCCAGCCATACTGCGGATATTGCTGCGAGAAGAATGTTACGGCCTTTTCGGGATACTTTGTGCGGTATTCCTTCACGGCATTATATGCCTCGGCAAATCCAGTCTTGCCTACCTTCATCTTGCGCATGAACTGTCGCGGAGCAAGGTTCTTGCCTGCCTCTGGCGCCCAAAGGCCCTTGGTGTTGTAGTGCCAGTATCTTATGTCGATGATGTCTACCACCTTCGACAGCTCCGGATCGGCAAGTATGGCGTCCTGGGCGTCCTTCGTGCAGCTCAGCGCCACCATAGGATGCAGGCCTGTCTCTTTTTCCCATTCGGCTATTGTCTCTAGCCAGAAGCGTGTGAAGTGCAGCGGACCTGTATATTCCTCGCTCAGCAGCTGCACCACGTTGCCCTTGTCCTTGAGGTTGTCGAGACACTGACGGATGTACTGCTTGTGCAGCGGTCGCAGTATGGGGTTGTTGATGTCGTAGAACTGCTCGGCCATGAATATGCGCTTGTCGCCTGTGAAAGGC
This sequence comes from Prevotella sp. CAG:255, assembly GCF_000431195.1. Classification (NCBI taxonomy): domain Bacteria; kingdom Pseudomonadati; phylum Bacteroidota; class Bacteroidia; order Bacteroidales; family Prevotellaceae; genus Prevotella; species Prevotella sp. CAG:255. The sequence goes on from NZ_HF986775.1 coordinate 23,737, forward strand.
ACAGGTTCGGGAAAGTCGGTGCCGTTGACATTGTTCACCGGACGCCACGGACAGTCTACCCAGTGGGCTCCTGCCTCGAGTATGTTGTGCTGAAAATAGTTCTGGTTGAACAGCAGTATGCCTTTCTCTGCACCTTTTTCGGCAAACTCGTTGAGTCGCATCCAGTACCATTGGTTAGGCTTTGTAAGGTCGTAGCAGCTCAGCCCGTCCCATGCGGTGCCTTGACCTGTACGGCTGAAAGCCTGCTCGTAGAACGGAGCCCAAACGTCGCCGTCGGCACGGCGCACACGCTCATGGTCAGTGCGGCGCAGGTCATACCACAGTCCGTAGTGGTGGTCTAAGATGCAGAAGTTGTTTTTGTCGAGATATGTCACCACAGAGTCTATGCGGTCGGTCCAGCCGGTGCCCTCGCGTCCCGGCACGAAGCGTGTTATGGCAGGGCGTGCGCCTTTCTTCACGAAGTTGTCCTTCACGCGTCCGGCCCACCATGGTATCTGGTAGTTGTTGCCCGTTATCAGCTTGCCGTCGGCTGTGATGTGGCCGTTCTCTATTGCAAATTTCATGGCTTTGCCGCCATTTTCAGCCACGTCATACTTGCTTCCTTTCACGCTCTCTATGTCTTTCACGCCTTTGGCCGATGTATTTGCTGTGTAGGGCACTGAGTCTATCCACATCTCCATAGTCAGTCTTGGCTGTGTCAGCGACACCTGTGCCATGATCTGCGCCTGTGCAATCTCAGGGCTGCTCGATGCGTTGGTGTTTCTGGGCAGTATGTATCCGTTTATGGCTTCTTTGCCCATGCGCTTCTCGAGCTGTGCGTAGAAGAGGCTGCGCGGCTGCACGTGGTCGTTGCTGCTTGTCCATTCAGCGTTGCCTGTCAGCGTGCCCCAGCATCCGTGTGCGCTGTTGCGGTTGTCGCTGTCGGGCGAGTAGCAGTAGAGAGTTGAGCCTGTACACTGCCACATCATGCTGTTGGCCGTGTTCCAGCCCGTTCCAAACTGGAACTGCTCAAGATTCTTGAAGCTTATGTCGTTGCCGTCGATGTTCACAATGTCAAACAGCAGTCCGGCTGCCCATGAGCCAATGCTTCCGCTGAAGCCCAAAGAGTTTTCACCCTCACACTGTACAAAGGCGTTGGGACCTGCCGCACAGAAGCCTGCCGCAAAGTCGTGTATGCCCTGGCGCGACACGCAGCGCTGTATCAAGGTCTGCTGTCCGCGTGTTATGAACACGCATCTGCGCCATCCTCCTGTCTCCGACACGGGCTCGCCTGCAATGCAGTCTTCAACCGTTATGCGGCTTGTCTGCTTCTGCAAATTTACAGCGCTGCCTGCGAAGTGCCTGAATTCCACACGTCTTACCCAGCAGTCGCGCGCATTGTCAGCCCAAATCGCGTCCCAGCAGTGGTCCTCGTCCTTAGGGTTCCATGAGTTGTGTTCCGACATGAGAGTAAGGTTCTCAACGCCACATTCGCTTATCTCCGCGCTGTTATATCCCGTAACAACGAAGCCCCCGCCGTATTTCTTGTCGAGCGTGGTGGTTATCGGCGCGTCGAGCGTTATGCTGTTGCCGTTAACGGCGCTGACGGTTCTGTCCCATGTTATGTCGATGTCGGTGGGTTTCCATCCGGTGTAGTCGAGTCCTCCGCCGAAGTCGTTGCAGCAGAGCGACGCTATCCATTCCTTTGTCGACGGCCTTACAATTCTTATACGGCTGCCTTTCTGTATCTTGGCGGCAGATGCCAGCGTCAGCGTAGTGGCTCCGGCCATGGTTTTTTCGCCTGCAACGGCAATGGTGTCGCCTCCAGTCATCTTCATTCCGCCCTCGATATAGAGCAGTGCACCTCTGTCATAGCCCTGCTTTATTATGGTGGTCTTGCCGCGTCCGGCACCTCTTATCACCACTCCCGATGTGCTTATGCGCAGCGGTTTGCTTATTCTGAAAGTGCCTTCGCCCAGCAGTACGGCTCCGCGGTGGCCGTTCTTGTCGGGTTTCAGTGCCGACACGTAGTTGATGGCGCGCTGCAGTTTCTCGTAGCAGTCGGCCCCGTCGCTGCCCACGAAGACAGCGTTTCGTACATCCGGAATGGCTATTTCAGACGCATGATATCCGCATGCCGAATAGTCCATCGGAATGTAAACCTCTTTTTTTGCCTTGCCTGCCATGGCCTTAACTGTGCACAATCCGGCTATCAGCAGAATGGCAAGGCAGCGGCTTGTTAGATTTTTTTTCATATCAGATTGACAAATTGTTTGTTTCAGTAATTACCTATACTTACAAAACGACGCGTATGTTTTTTTATTGTACTTATTATTCTGCGCCAATTTTTTTCTTTTAACCCAAATCTGTCATAGAGATTAGGCAGGATTTTTTCGTTTAATATGATGTGGATGGCCGACGGATTTTTCGCAGGTATGGCTGCTTACGTCAAGAACAGACGTACGGCAATCCGGCAGAAAGACTCACATAGCCGGCAGAAAGCATCAGTCTGCTTATAAAATCAGACAGTATTCGGTCTGCCGGGCTATTCGCGTTTAGGCTTATAGCAGGCCTCATTATCCAGTCGCGGCTGCCATTGTTGAACCCTATCAGTGGGTTATGGCTGAGGTTGATTGCTTCTGTGTGATAACATGTTGATATTCAATGCGTTGCAAAATGCCGTCTTTTGGCCTCTAAAAGATGCCCTTTTACAACGCAAAAGGTGCCCTTTCGCAGTGCAAAAGGACACCTTTTATATTTTCATCAGCCCCGGCCTCTCATTATATGTTGCAGAAACTGTCATGCCGGGCCGTCTTTCAGACCTTCCGTGCAGTCTCTGTGGCCGCTGATTCAGAGGTTATTTCATGTGTTCAAGGTCGACAAACTTGCCTCTCACTTTGCGCTCGGCTATCATCTTTATCAGTTTCTTATGGCGTTCAGGTGCAATCCATTTGCGTGCAAATATGTTAGGAATGGCCACGCCGATGGCTATGCAGAGAATAATCAGTGACGCCCTTATGCCGTTATGTATGGCGATGGTAAGCTCGCCGACCACTCCGTGCATTTCTATCAGTGCAAAGAGAGCCCTGTACATGAGCACGCCCGGCACCATCGGGATGACACTCGGGATCGACAGGCAGTGGTGAGGCGTGTGGAATATGTGAACGGCTTTTATGCAGATTATACTTATGAGCGATGAGCCTATGAGCGAGCCAAGGATGAGGCCCCAGTCGAGTCCCACGTTGCCGTTGCTCGGTCCGAGGTTCACGAAGTTACGCGTGCATACGGCTATTATGCCTCCTATGGCCACCACCCAGAGCAGACGCCGCGGTATGTTGAATATCATAGAGAAGCCCATGGCCGATATGGCTGCCGCCACGGCATAGGCCAGATAGCTGTTGTGTGGCGTCATGCTGAGGTCTTTCACAAAGTTGTCTATGCCGCACACCTTGATGGCTATTACTATGCCGAACGACATGGCCGCCACTATCATGAGCGTGTTGACGGCCCGCGTTATGCCTATGCTGATGTGGCTGTCGAGCATGTCGCTCACAAAGTTGATCAGCGGTACGCCCGGAACGATGAACAGGGCGCAGGCCATGAGCGGATGCCAAGGTGTGTCGCTGTGTGTGAAGGGTATCAGTGCCGACGGTATGTGCGACTCAATCACCGGCAGCGAGATGTATGCTGACAGGCATGCCAGCAGTGTGGAGAAAAATGCTGCAAAGGCAATGTTGACGTATTCGTTGGAGCCTGTCGAGTTGAGCCATGCTCTAAGGCGGAAGCCTGCTATGGCTGCTATCGAAGAGTAGATAAACGCAGGCCAGTCGCAGCCGAACTGAACGCAGAAGCCGCCGCAGGCCAGACCGGCTCCTATGGCTGTGAGCCACGGGCTGTAGTTGCGCTTCTTGTTCTTTATTCTTTCCAGCTCCTTCTCGTACTGGTCGAGGGTATAGTCCTCTTTGATGGCCCTCCACGACAGTTTGCTTATGGCAGATATGGCGTCCATGTTGATGCCGTGCCTGTCGCAGCGCTGAAATTTAGAGAAAGAATGGGTCTTGTCGCTGAGGTTTACCATCAGCATGTTGTAGGTGATGTGAATGTGCAGCTTCTTTTCCGGCAGGCCCAGATATGCCGCCGTGCGGTCCATGTTGCGTATTATGCGGCTGGTGTCTGCCGAACTTTCCATCAATAACTGACCGGTGCGCAGCAGCAGGTCGAGTTTACGGCGTAACACCTCCAGGGAGTCAGACTGCTGAGTTTCTTCCATAATCTTTTTGCCTTTATTTTAATGAAATTTGACGAATAGTCATACCTATGCTCATTTTCAGGGTGCAAAATTACAAAATATCTATGTAATTAAGGCAAAATAGTCTTTTCATAATATACATTTTGTTTTGTCAGCTGGTGTTTTTTGACTTTTGTTACAAGTATGTCATTCTGATTTTGCCGCATCATGGTTTTGCTTTGTGCTGATCGGTGCCGCTTAGGTTGTCTGCAAGGGCAGAAATTACGGTCAAGGGCTGTTGGCTTTCACTCTGTATAAAGTAAATTGCATGCAGAATGCATGAATGTGTCGGTAGGGCAGGGAGTGGTGCTCGCTTACGGTGGGAGTCGGCGTGTCTGCGGCTCGTGTCTGATGTTTCTCCGTCAGCCTTGTGTATGGGATATAAAAAAGAGGCATGCCATTTGCGGCATGCCTCTTTTTATATAGATTAGCTATGTTTATTCGTCTGCCAGCGGGTCGAATGTTCCGGCTGAACCTCCGTGCTGACTGTCTTCCCAACCGATGGTCTGCTCCAGAGCCTTGTTGTTGTTCTGTGCTCCCTGTGTCAGTCCGAGGAAGTAGTAGCGAGGCAGGAAGTTCATGTAGAGTTTAACCTTGTTCTGGTCGTAAGAGTCGCCCTTCTTGTCCTTGCGAACGAGGTTGTCGCTGTACCATGTCTTCAGAGTTTCCAGCTGCGGGTTGAGCTCCTTGCGGAGGTCTACTGCTGCACAGCGTGTTCCGCCGTTCTTCAGCAGCGGGTCGCTGTCGGCTGTTGTTCCGCCAACACCATACTTGTCGGCTACGCGGAATTCCATGTTCTCACGGCGCTGTCCGTTGAGCTGCTTGAAGCCGAGCCATGTACATGTGTTGCCGCCCCATCCTGTCAGTGTCCATGTTGAAGGCGCACCCTCAACCTTTGTTGCACCACCGTCGTAGAGCATCCAGCGGCGAAGGTCGTCGAAACGCTTGCCCTCGTATGCAAACTCTATCTGGCGCTCATAGAGAATGGCCGACATACATGCAGCCTGGTCTGACTCAAGGTTGCTCTGCAGTCCGTAGTTGTTCTCGCCGGTGTAGCCTGCGCGGGCACGAACCTGCTTCAGATAGCTTACGGCGTCTGTCAGCTCGCCTGCACCGCATGCAACCTCAGCAAGGTTGAGCAGCACCTCTGCGTAGCGGAGCTCGATGTAAGGCTGAGCTGAATAAGCAAATCCGCCGTTGCTTGCTGTACCGGTGAAGGTGTACATAGAGTTTGTATTTACGTCGTAGTCGTCAGAACGCTTGCGCACGTAAACGCCAGAGCAGTTTGTCAGCAGGTTGTCTGCACCATAGTCGTTTCCGCTCTCAGGGTCGCCCTGGTCGTCGAGGTCTGTATACCATACGTAGTTCCAGAGTTCATAATTCTTTCCGTCGTCATACAGCGGGTTGTTAGGATCAGCCTCCTGAACGCTGCTGTTGCCGTTGTAAGCCCAGCGGAAGCCGGGGAATGCGAATGTGCGGTAGAAGCGCGGGTCGCGGTTCATGAACGGATGTTCGCGGTCGTATGTCATAGACGAAGCCTCGAGCTTTGTGTAAGTGTCGGCAGAAGCCGGGCGCTTACCGTCAGCCATCGGGAACATGTCTATCAGCATTGCAGAAGCGTTCTTGCCAGAACCTGTTGTGTTCTTCGGACGGATGTAGCGCTCCCAGTTGCTGTTCTTCTGACCGTCGCCGGCCTGTACAGTGTTGTAGAGAGTTACGAACACAGCTTCAGGGTTCTTGTCGCTCTGGTTGAACTGCAGTGCGAAGTCTGAACCGTTTACGTTGTTTGTAGATGTGAACAGACCATAGCCGCAAGAGTTGATAGAGTCGAGCTCGGCCTTCATCTGTGTGTATGCGTTCTTCCAGCGTGTCTCGTCGTTGGCACGGTTGAACAGCGGGCTAGCCCACAGCAGCAGCACACGGCCTTTCAGCGCGAGGGCTGTTCCTGTTGTTACCATACCCCATTCGTCGCTCGACCAGCCGCCGTTCATAGTCTTGTCGGCAAGCATCTTGGCTGATTGGTCAAGGTCGCTGAGGATGAAGTCGATACAAGCCTTTGCTGAACGGCGAGGGTTAACCACACCTTCAACAGGGTCCTGAACCTCAGTTACGATAGGCACACCTCCGTAGTATTTCACGAGGTTATAGTAGCACCATGCACGGAAGAAGTAGAGCTGTCCGAGATATTCGTCTTTCTTCTCCTGTGAGAGGGCGCCGCCTGAGATGCCTTCAATGGCGTCGTTGATGTTGCGGATACGTCCCCATGCGTTGTTCTGAATGTTGTTAGGAGTACCGAAGAAATAGTCAGGAACAGATGTTCCGCTCATTACAGACAGCGGGTTCTGCGGGTCAACGAATGCTCCGAAGCCGCTGTACTCCTCAGTCGACTGTGCCTGAGTGTCGTTGCTTCCTGTAGAAGGATATTGCCATGTGGGGTCGCTGTTCACCGTAGGCAGACACCAGCTGTAAACGTCGTATACACGGCGCAGGCATCCCTCTTCTGTGTCGTAAATACCTGTATTTACGTTATCGTAGTTCTTCTTTTCCTCAAGGAAGTCATCACTACATGATGTGATGGTCATGCTTGCGATGAGGCCAAGTCCGAACACTTTTATTATATTTGTTTTCATTGATAAAATTCTATTAAACGGTTATATTTTCTTAGAATGTAAGATTTACTCCAACTGTAAACTGACGCAGTGTAGGATAAGAACCGTAGCTGCACATCGGATCCATGAAGTTGTCTGGATAAGGATTATAGAAGCTCAGCAGGTTCTGGCCTGTAACGTTTACGCGGGCTGACTGTATACCGATTTTCTTCACGAGGCTTGACGGAATAGTGTAGGCCAGTGTCAGACGGCTCAGTTTTACTCGTGTTCCGCTTATTCTCCAGAATGATGATGTTATTGCGTTTACGCTCTGGTAAGCGAGGTTAGGCAGGCTTCCGTTGCGGTTGGCAGCTACTACGAGGTTGCCGGCTGCATCGTATATGTCCTGATATGAGTACATGTTGTCAACATTCCAGAATGAAGGCATGTTGGTGAACTCGAGGTCGTCTACGCCTGAGCCTGACTTCAGTGCAGAAGCGTCAACGAAGCTGTATCCACCCCATGAAGCGCTCAGCTGGGCTGTGAGAGAGAATCCCTTGTAGTCGGCGCCGAGGTTCATTGTAACGCTGTAAGGATTGTTGCGGTTAGACAGACATACCTGGTCGTTGTCCTTGTCTACCACGCCGTCAGGTCCTGCGTATGTTCCGTCTTCCTGCTGCGGTCCGCGTACATCCTTATATATAAGCATACCCGGGCGAACCTCGTCTTTGCTCATTCCGAGGTAAGATGTGATGTTGTATTTGTCGAAATACTCCTCAATATCCTGGAATGAACGGAACATGCCGATGCACTGCATACCCCACAGACCGATGTCTGTACGTCCGCCGCGCTGTATCTGACGATAGATATAGTCTGTGGCGAAGTCCATGTTCAGCACCTTGTTGTCGCTGTAGCCTGTGTTGAGGCCGATACGGTATTTGAAGTCCTTGCCGATCTTGTCACGCCATGTAGCGCTCAACTCGTAGCCCCAGCTGTCCATCTCGCCAAGGTTTACTGCTGCCGACTGTGTACCGATTGTTCCCTCGATAGCCTGGCTGATGTTCATCAACATGTCGCGGTTCCACTCGCGGTACATATCGTAAGTAACGCTCAGACGGTTGTCAAGTACGGTGAAGTCGAGACCGAAGTTGGCTTTGTAAACCTTATCCCAGTGAACATCCTTGTTTACGGCAGAGTTGTTCTTGTTGATGGTTATACGGTTCTCGCTTTCGTTTGCGATGCCTGTACCGAACACCGGACCACGGTTGGCGTCCTGGGCGTAAACCTGCATCCACTGCCATGCGGCTGTGTTGTCACGTCCTGTCATACCGAATGATCCGCGAACTTTCAGGAAGTCTACCCATGGAAGAGCCTCCTTGAACCATTTTTCTTCAGACATTACCCAACCTGCGCTGAATGACGGGAATACTCCCCAATAGTTTACCGGGGCGAATTTCGTTGAAGCGTCAGAACGGATAAGGAATTCTGCCAGATACTTGTTGGCGTATGCATAGTTGATACGTCCGATGTAAGAGAGAGTTCCTGACTCGCTGCGGGTGAAGGTTATAACCTTTGTCTCGCCCTCAGCTGAGTTTGACTGTCCTGTTGTGAAGGGGTAGGGGTCTGAAACCATGGCATAGAGATACTCGCTCTCTGCTTCTGATTTCTCTATTGAGAATAATGCTCCGATGCTGTGCTCGCCGAAGTCTCTGTTATATGACGCCGTAAAGTTCATCTGGTAGTTGTCTGTACGTGTCATAGAGCGGTTCAGCT